>NZ_JAZEZK010000005.1:0-230384 GCF_037028485.1 Acinetobacter sp. 102 | reverse complement strand
TCCGAGATGTGTGTTGTAGCAACTGCACGTGCTGCATTAGAGCTTGGTTATGACGTATTGTTACCACATGACGCCCATGCAACATATGATGTGCCAGCAGGACCAGGATCGCATGGTGTACCTGCTGCGATGGCGGCGAGAGCAGCAGAGTGGTCGCTTGGTGATGAAATTAGGATTTGTGCATCGGTGAATGAGGTGGTTTTTAAGAGAGTCTGATATATAAAGTTTATAAATAACAATTTTTATATGTTTTAAAAAACCGCTCAATAGAGCGGTTTTGATGTTTTAAAAAGACTTTTACACTAAAATTCTCTTATTTCAGGGTAATTTTACTCCACGACTCATACAATTTAACGGCTGCAGAGAAGTCACTATTGGGCTCAGCAGTTAAATTCGCTGCTTGAATCAAACTTTGCGTTAACGACAAAATCGGAGCAGGGAGCTTGGCATCCTTGACGAGATCAAGCGCGATGCCTGTATCTTTCGCCAGTAAAGGTAATCCAAACGTCACAGGAAACTCACGACTTAATACACGCTGCGGGAAAATGGTTTCGGTAACTAGACTTTTTCCGCTAGAAGCATTAATACAGTTCAGTGCGGCATCCAGATTGACACCATGTGCTTTTAAGGTACTAAATCCTTCGGCAACAGACCATAAATTCACAGCGAGCAACATATTGTTAATGGCTTTTACCGCAAAGCCAGCACCAGATTCACCGACATGTTGAATTAATTTTCCGACGGCTGCCATTGCTGGGTAAGCACGTTCAAAAGCATTGACATCGCCGCCCACCATGACGGTTAAGGTTGCATTTTCAGCGCCAACCGTTTGCCCACTGACGGGTGCATCCAAAAAGTCCACATTTTGAGCTTTTAATTTCTCAGCCAGACGGCGTGCTGCTTCGGGCACTCCACTGGTGCAGTCAATCCAGATCGAGCCCGACTTAATTTCAATACCTTCGATTAATGCTTCAACGTCATCGCTGGTCGGTAAACAAGAAAAGATAATATCGGCCTGAACCGCTTGAGCAAGTTCAACGGCTTGAGTTCCATATTCTGTTGCATGCTGTTCTGCTTTACTAAAATTTCGATTCCAGACATAAACGTTTTCGAAATATTTAGGAAGATGCGCCGCCATACGATAGCCCATAGCGCCTAAACCAATGAATGCAACAGATTGAGTCATACTTTACCTTTTTATTTGTGTTGATCGTTCGGCTAACCATGTCGCCAGTGTTGGCCAGAACTCAATGGAACTGTTTTGACTGGACATTAAACCTAAGTGCCCGCCAGGGATAAGAGTAAACGTGACATCTTGGCTGCTTGTCAACTGGGTCAGCGGGAATGCGGACTCAGAAGTCACCAGTTGATCGCCTTTACCTGCACCCACGAATAGAGAACAATTGATGTTTTTGAGTTCAATAGTTTTGTTCTTGAGCTGAATTGCGCCATTTTTTAAAGGATTCTGCAACCAGACATTAAATAGCATGTCCTGATTCACACCACCCGGATAATCAATCATGTTATTTAAGAAGTGGCTAAGCGTCGCATCTTCTTGTACCAACTTTAGATTATCCAAGTTTTTCAATAACTGGATATTGCCATCAATCCAGCCTTTAGGATCTAACAGTTTGAATCCAAGCGAGTTTAGGAAGCCTGGTGAATGAATCATTAACTTCGGTAAACGGTTATAGATGTAATCTTTAATGGTGGGGTTACGGTTAGTCAGATAAGCCAAAGTTTTATATAACTTGCCAATATAACCCGAAGCATAGCTGTCGATCGGACTACCTAAGACCACAAGATTTTTCACTACACTCGGTTGATGGCGTGCGGTATAAAGCGTGACGAAAATCCCCGCCATACTCCAACCATGTAGTGAAATTTTTTCAGATTTAGAATGTTGTTGAATGGCTTCAATACATTTAGGAATAAAGTTATCAATAAAAGATAGAAAGTTAATCTGATAATTTTTATAAGTCAGTTTACCCCAATCAATTAGATACACATCAAAACCGCTTTCCTGAAAGTGTTTGACCAATGAACGGTAAGGATACAGGTCATAGATATCCATATTGATTGCTAAAGGTGCAACGAACACCAGTGGTTCTTTATAGAGTTTTTTCTCTGAAGCATAGAAACGGACACGGGTTTGTTTGAATTGTGCAATCACTTGATAGGGTGTCGATTGAGACAAAACCAGTTTGTCGGCATCGAAGACACGCATAGCCAGATGTTTAAAATTTATTTTTTGCTGTTCCACAAGCGATTTCATCTTAGAAAGTCTCATCATGAGTCAAGATTGCACGAAGTCTAAGCGATAATTTCATCTTACGCCTTGACCTTAAATACCTTAGGCGCTCAAAATATTGGCATATTTCTTCATTATGATCATAAGGCATACAGAACGATGAATCCAAGCGATGATTTAGAATACCAACTAGAGACACTGGCAATTCGCACAGGGCATGATCGTACCTCTGAAGGTGAGCATAGTGAGCCAATTTTCCTGACCTCATCATTTGTGTGCGAAAGTGCGGCTGATGCTGCAGCAAAATTCTCTGGGCAAATCGCTGGTAATACCTATTCACGTTATACCAATCCAACCGTACAGGCTTTTGAAAAGCGTTTAGCGGTACTGGATGGCGCAGAACGTGCAGTCGCGACCAGTTCTGGTATGGCTGCGGTACATGCAATGTGTATGGCCTATTTAAAAGCGGGCGACCATGTCATTTGTTCTCGTGCGGTATTCGGTTCAATCATTGCATTATTTGAAAAATATGTCGCGAAATTTGCCGTTGAAGTGACTTTTGTCGATTTAGATGATCTTGAAGGCTGGAAACAGGCGATTCGTCCAAACACGCGTATTCTCTTTATTGAAACGCCGTCAAATCCATTGGCACAAGTGGGTGATATGCAGGCCATTGCAGATATCGCCCATGCCAATGGCGCTTTATTTGCGGTCGATAACTGCTTCTGTACGCCAGTATTACAGCAACCGATTAAGTTTGGTGCGGATTTAGTACTTTATTCAGCAACAAAATATATTGATGGCCAAGGTCGTGCGCTTGGTGGTGCAGTTGTTGGTAAAAATGACTTGCTTGAAGAAGTAAATGGTGTGATTCGTACTTTGGGTAATTCAATGAGTCCATTCAATGCATGGATTTTCTTGAAAGGCTTGGAAACACTGAGCATTCGTATGAAAGCCCATTGCGAGAGCGCACAAAAATTAGCGGAATGGCTGCATCAACATGAAAAAGTTGAAAAGGTGTATTACGCTGGTTTAGCTGATCATCCTGGGCATGAGTTGGCGAAAAAACAACAAAAAGGTTTTGGTGGTGTTGTATCTTTTGTGGTGAAAGGCCAGCGTGAAGGTGCTTGGACTGTGATCGATAACACTCGTTTCTTGTCGATTACCAGTAATCTAGGTGATGTTAAGTCAACAATTACGCATCCAGCAACGACCTCGCATGGTAGAATGTCGGCCGAAGCTAAACAAGCTGCAGGAATTGAAGAAGGTTTGATTCGTGTGTCTGTTGGTTTAGAAGACATTGATGATATTATTCGCGACATATCACGCGGTTTAGATTTAATTTAACGAGAGAAACTTATGAACATTAATATGCTCATGCAGCAAGCTCAGCGCATGCAAAAAGATATGGAATCAAATCTTAAAAAAGCCAAAGAAGAGCTTGCAAAAACTGAAGTTCATGCGGAAGCTGGCGGTGGTTTAGTTAAAGTTACCATGACTTGCCGTAATGTGGTTAAGCGTATCGAAATTAGTCCTGATTTATTACAAGACGAAGCAGATATGATTGAAGATTTGATTGCTGCTGCGATGAATGATGCTGCACGTCAAGCAGAAGCCATTTCTGAAGAGAAATTAAAAGGTGCGAACACTGGTATGGGCTTGCCACCTGGCTTATCTGGTTTATTTTAAATCCCTCCCAGCCTCCCTTTAAAAAGGGAGGAGTACCCCTCTTTATTAAAGAGGGGTTAGGGGCGATTATGAGAGTTGATTTGTGTTTAGTGAACGATTTGAACAATTAGTTCAAGCATTACGTATATTGCCAAGTGTTGGTCCCAAATCAGCACAGCGTATGGCATTACATTTGTTAATGAAAAACCGTGAAGGTGCATTTGCGCTTTCTCATGCTTTACATGAAGCATCTAGCCATATTCATGAGTGTCATATTTGTCATTCATTAACAGAAAATGAAATCTGTGATATTTGTGCTTCAGTAGAGCGAGATGAACAATTGCTTTGTGTAGTTGAATCACCAGCAGATGTGATGGCGATTGAGCAAAGTGGCAGTTTCCGCGGTAAATATCATGTTCTAGGCGGACATTTGTCACCTTTAGATGGTATTGGCCCTGAAGAAATCGGAATTCCATACTTGATTCAGCGGCTCAGTGCAGGGCAGATTCAAGAGGTGATTTTGGCAACCAATGCCACAGTAGAAGGTCAAGCAACCGCACATTATCTGGTTGAAGCTACAAAACATTTACCAATTCACATGACTCGAATTGCGCAAGGTGTGCCACAAGGTGGTGAACTGGAATATGTAGATAGTCATACCTTAAGTCAAGCTGTACATAACCGTATGCGAATGAAATAACTGGGTTCATTCGCATTTTTATATATTTATATTAAATTCATGCTGTTAATTTAAACAAATAATTAAATTTTACATATTGTCTAACATTATCGTAGATCTATTTATTGTGATTTGTGGCACTATTGACGGGCGAAAAGGATTTTCGTTTTTTGATGAATGGAAGAGGAGTAATTTCATGTCTTGCATGTGGAATACCAATTAATTTTTTTGTATTTTTCAGTTGAGCAATGACTGACATTGGGCAGTTTTATTGCACATGGTTCTTTATTATTTTACTTGAGCACACATGTTTCAGTTTATCCAACAGCAACAAGATTTAGCTGTTCTCCTCAAGCAGATGGAACAGTGTTCTGTCTACGCCCTTGATACCGAGTTTATTAAGGTCGATACCTTATATCCTAAACTTGGTGTCTGCCAAATCAATTTGAATGGTCAAATTCTATTGCTTGATGGCACCGCATTGGATCTCAGCAATTTTTGGCCGAAAATTTTTGCTGCACAACAGAATATTTTTCATGCCTGTGGCGAAGATATAGATCTGATCTATCATTATGCTGACCAAAAACCATTAAATAATGTATTCGATACGCAAGTTGCGTTGGCATTTCTAGGCCATGGGCTTCAAGTTAGTTATCAAAATGCGCTTAAAACCTGTTTGAATATTGAGATTGAAAAAGATCAGACTCGTTCGGATTGGCTTGCTAGACCATTAACGCAAGAGCAGATGTGCTATGCGGCAAATGATGTAATCTATTTAAGCAAACTTGCAGATGCATTGAAAACAGATCTAAAAGCAAAAGGGCTGTATCAATACGTATTGGAAGATTGTCAGAATCTCACCAAAGAGATTGCGATGGAAACACCATTGGCAGAGTTGTACACTGATATTGGTAATTATCGCCATTCGCGCCGTGAGTTGATGCAATTGCAACAACTCAGCATTTGGCGAGAGCAGATTACCAAGGCGCTGAATCAGCCGCGTAGCTTTATTCTGAGAAACTCCACCATGATTGATTTGGTGGAAAAGAATCCTCGCAATAATTTTCAGTTGGCACGAATTAAAGATATTCGTCCGCACATTGTACGCGAACATGGCAAAATGATTCTTGATTTACTCAAGTTCTTACCGCCAGAGGATGAATGGCCATTGCGCATGGCTAAACCGATCAAGAGTAATTCTAAAGAAGTTGCACCCAAAATTGATGCGTTGATTGAAAGTGTAGTCTTAAAAACTGGGATACCAAAAGAAGTATTACTACGTAAGAAATGGATGAATGCGATCTATGAACATGTGGTATTTCATTTAGATGAGCAGTCCTTACCGAGTTATTTAATGGGCTGGCGCTATGACATTCTGACGCAACCATTGATTGCGTTGTTAAAAGAAGATATTGAATATTTAGCGATGCAAATGAAAATAGCACGTTAGAAAATCAAAGAGCTAATTTATTAGCTCTTTTTTTTGGCTTTGATGATGAGCATCATGGGGCGTCTTAATTCATTCTGCCAACTTAACCTTTCCACCATTTCTTTAGGTGGTGTTGGTTCAATCACTGCTGTAATTTCAAAACCTGCAGTTAATAAGGCTGTAATATGGGTTTCAAGCGTTCTGTGATATTTCACAACTTTTGCATCTAAAAAATGGGTTTCTCTTTTGCCTTGTTCGAAATAGTGGTCAACAGGCCAGTGCATCGGCTGTTGCTCTGCATCATAGTACCAATCTTGTTGTTCACAGGCTGTGAAAATAGGATGCTCAACCGAATAGTACAGTTCGCCTTGAGAAGTTAATAAGGATGCAGCCTTGGCAAACACAGGCTCAATATCTTCGATGTAATGCAAAGCAAGAGAACTGATTATGACGTCAAAGCTCGCTTTATCTGCTGTAAAGTCCTCAATTGCGGTATGTTGATAGTCCACGTTTTGGGCTGATGTTAAGAGACGTGCTTTTTCAAGCATTTTAATGGATAAATCAATTCCGATCACTGAACGAGCACCTTGTTCAGCAGCAAACTGACAATGCCAGCCATAGCCACAACCTAAGTCTAAAACCTTTTTGTTCTTTAACTGGGGTATATGTGTTTTAAATGCGGACCACTCACCAGCAGCATTTAGGCCATGCACTGAGCGAGGCATTTTTGAGTATTCAGTAAAGAAGTGTGGATCATCATATTTGTTTTGTTGCATAGCTGTGCCATTGAAAAATCATGGCTTGATTATGACACTCTGCGCGAATACTCGGAAATAGGTTGTATTGTGAATCTGGAAAAAAGACGACTCTAGCGTTAACAATCGTTAATGTATCCATTTTTATTTTCATGTATGCTGTCTTTGATTGTTAATAGATGTGAGTAAACATGCACTGCGATATTTATAGATCGAGTAAAAAAGATGAAATGTATATGTATATTGCTCGTCCAAATTATCCTGATGACAAGGAACAAGAAAACCCATTTGAAGGTGTTCCAGAAACAGTTCTACAAGCATTTGGCAAAGCCACTTTTGTCATGCATTTAGAACTTCATAATGAGCGTAAACTTGCACGTGCTAACGTTTTACATGTGTTAGATTCATTAAATACCAAAGGCTTTTTTATTCAGATGCCGCCAGAGGGATTAATCAATCCGAATGCGGTAGAACCAGAGGGTTTACGCGGTGCTTGAGACTCTAACAGCGATTTGGTCAAACATTCTTTCAGTACTGGATCAGTTCCCTGAAGAAAATGTTGCGATCATTGTTTATGTTACAGGGACGCTCATTGCATTGTGGTGTTGGTATCGTTTGATGTCACGCCTACCCAATCCAATTGGTGGCATCCTTTGGATTATTGCCTTTGCAGTTCTTGCGACTCCAACAATTTCAGAAGGCCCAAACTCGGCCTTAGCACCAGCAATTTTTGGTTTGCTTTTTGGTGTCCTCACCAAAGAACATGTCTTAGTCTGGTCTAACTTATCATTGATTTTATTTGTCATTGGTACGGGGTTACTGATCGGCTTCTGCTGGTCAAAATACACTGCAAATAAAACTGCACGTTCAGTTTAGATACAACGTTACATATAGAAAAATAAGGTTTTAAAATGTCTGCTGATACACAACACTTCACTGGTACAGATCAATATATTGCGACCGATAGCCTGAAACTTGCAGTGAAAGCTGCTCGTGCTTTACAAAAACCATTATTGGTGAAAGGTGAGCCCGGTACTGGTAAAACATTACTTGCAGAGCAAGTGGCTGAAAGTTTGGGTTTGAAGCTGATTACGTGGCATATCAAATCAACCACCAAAGCCCAGCAAGGTTTGTATGAATATGATGCTGTTTCACGTTTGCGTGATAGCCAGTTAGGTGATGATCGTGTCTATGACATTAAGAACTATATTAAACCCGGTAAATTGTGGGAAGCATTTACCAGTGAAGAGCGTTGTGTATTGTTGATTGATGAAATCGACAAGGCGGATATTGAATTTCCAAATGACTTATTGCATGAACTCGACAAAATGTCGTTTTATGTTTATGAGACTGGTGAGACCATTACTGCAACACAACGCCCGATCATGATCATTACCTCGAATAATGAGAAGGAACTGCCAGATGCGTTCTTGCGTCGTTGTTTCTTCCATTATATCGAATTCCCTGATGATGCAACCATGCGTGACATCATTGCGGTCCATTTCCCGAATATTTCAAATACCTTGGTGAGTGAAGCCTTACAGGTGTTCTTTAAATTACGTGAAATCCCGAATTTGAAGAAACCACCTTCAACATCAGAACTCATTGACTGGTTAAGCCTGCTGATGGCAGATGATATGCCAGAAGATGTGTTGCGTAATCATGATAAATCCAAAGCGATTCCACCATTGTATGGTGCCTTGATTAAGAATGAACAAGATGTGCAATTGCTTGAACGTTTAGCCTTTATGTCACGCCGCTAAGAGTGTTTAAAAATGTTTGTGCGACTGTTTTACACCTTACGCAAATATGGCGTACCTGTAACAACACGTGAGCTCATTGATCTTAATCAGGCGGTAGCTTCAGGTCTTGTGTTTGCAGATCAGGAACAGTTCTATCAATTGGCTAAAACGGTTTTAGTCAAAGATGAGCGCTTTTTTGATAAGTTCGATCGTGCCATGAAAGATTATTTTGATGGCATCGAAACTTTTGATTTAGATGAGTTGCTGAAACAAGTTCATAAGTTACCCAAAGACTGGTTTGATCTTGAGCTGTTAGAGAAGCATCTTACGCCTGAGCAACGTGCAGAATTGCAAAAAGCGGGTTCTCTCGAAGAATTGATGAAAATGCTGGAAGAGCGCTTACGTGAACAGCATAAAAAGCATCAGGGTGGCAATCGTATGATTGGCACTGGGGGAACTTCACCTTTTGGTGCGTTTGGTGATCATCCTGAAGGTGTGCGTATTGGTGGGCCAGGGCGTAAACGTTCGGCGGTTAAAGTTTGGGAACAACGTAAATACCAAAATCTGGATGATGATCAGGTTTTGGGAACCCGTCAAATGCAAATTGCCTTACGTCGTTTGCGTAAATTTGCACGTCAAGGTGCTGCTGAAGAGCTGGATGTCGATGGCACTATTCGTGAGACAGCAAAACAAGGCATTTTGGATGTACAGCTGGTTCCAGAGCGTCGTAACCGCATTAAAGTGTTAATGCTGTTTGATGTTGGTGGTTCGATGGATGCTTATATTGCTGAGTGTGAAAAGCTATTCAGTGCGGCCAAATCAGAGTTTAAAACCTTAGAATATTTCTATTTCCATAACTGTCTGTATGATCATGTGTGGAAGGATAACCATCGCCGTAGTTCAACCCGTATGAATACTTGGGATCTGTTCCATACCTATGGACGTGATTATCGGGTCATCGTGGTCGGTGATGCCAGTATGGCACCGTATGAATTAAAATCTGCGGGTGGCTCAGTTGAATATATGAATGAAGAGTCGGGTGAAGTGTGGCTTAGACGTTTACGTCAGCACTTTGACAAAACCGCTTGGTTGAACCCTGAAATGGAAGGTTACTGGCATTACACCCAAACCATTAACTGGATTAAAGAAATTTTTGAGAATCATATGTTTCCAATGACCTTGAAGGGGCTTGAGGACATGACACGCTATCTATCGCGTTAAAACTTTATATTAAGACTTTATAAGAACAGGAAAAAACATGGAACATCAAATTAATGGCGTTGCTTTGCCAAATGAAGCAGGTTTCTTTGGCAACTTTGGTGGTCAGTTCATTCCACCGCATTTAAAAGAAGCCATGGATGAAATTAACACGGCTTATGAAGAGATTCGTCATACCGCTGAGTTTCAGGATGAGTTAAACGACTTATTTAAAAACTATGTTGGCCGTCCAAGCCCATTGTTCCATGCCAAGCGTTTGTCTGATCAATTAGGCGGGGCGCAGATTTATCTAAAGCGTGAAGATCTGAACCATACCGGTGCGCATAAGATTAACCATTGTTTGGGTGAAGCGTTGCTTGCCAAATATATGGGCAAAAGAAAAGTCATTGCCGAGACAGGTGCGGGGCAACACGGCGTGGCTTTGGCAACGGCTTGTGCATTGGTTGGTATTCCATGTGAAATCCATATGGGTCAGGTTGATATCGAAAAAGAACATCCGAATGTTGTGAAGATGAAAATCTTGGGTGCGAAACTGGTTGCTGTGACTCAAGGGACTGCGACCTTAAAAGATGCAGTGGATAGCGCATTTGAAGAGTATTTAAAAGATCCTCAAAACTATATCTATGCCATTGGTTCGGTGGTTGGTCCACATCCATTCCCAAAAATGGTTCGTGATTTTCAATCGATTATTGGCAATGAAATCAAAACCCAGTCTAATGACCGTTTTGGTCAGAATCCAGATTATGTGGTTGCCTGTGTTGGTGGCGGTTCTAATGCGATTGGCGCATTCACCGCATTTTTAAATATGCCTGAAGTTCAATTAGTCGGTGTAGAACCTGCGGGTCATGGTCTGGATACCGACAAACACTCAGCCACTTTGACCTTGGGCAAGCCGGGGCAGATTCATGGTATGGCGTGCTATGTACTGGAAGATGATAACGGTGAGCCATTGCCAGTACATTCGATTGCATCAGGCTTGGATTATCCGGGTGTTGGGCCACAACATAGTTTCCTGAAAGAGCTTGGCCGTGTGCAATACGAAACAGCGACGGATCAGGAATGTTTGGACGCATTTATGACACTTTCACGTGTTGAAGGTATTGTTCCAGCCTTGGAAAGTTCGCATGCGGTGGCTTGGGCTTTACGTGAAGCGCCTAAGTTGGATAAGCACATTAACATTGTGGTCAATCTTTCTGGACGAGGCGATAAAGACTCGGATTATGTGGCAGAAAAGCTAGGCTTATAAGTTCTGACTGAATATCTCATTGTGAATAGACCGCTTCTTGTAGAGAGGCGGTTTTTTTATTGTTAAATCAACCTTAATCCCGTTAGAATAAAGCGTTTTGCAATTAGCACTTTTGGAGACGCCTAAGTGGAGCGACCGACAATCAGCCCTGAACATTTACAAGAAGCGGCTGAAAACCTAGTAACCATTCGAGATTTTGTTCGTTTTGGGGTAACCGCACTACGTCAATATGACGCGCACTTAGGTCAAGGTACTCAAGATTATTTTGCAGAGAGTTCTGCATTGGTACTACAAACACTATCACTTGAGTGGAAAGCGGACGCTGAAATTCTGGATGCCAAACTTTTACCAAGCGAAAAAGCAGAATTCCTCAGCTTGTTAGAACGTCGTATCAATGATCGTATTCCGACCTCATATTTATTGAACTTAGCCTATTTCTTCAATAAGCCATTCTATGTAGATGAGCGTGTTTTGATTCCGCGTTCACCGATTGCTGAGTTGATTGAACAACGTTTCGCACCATACTGCCTAGATGAAAATGGCCGTATGTTGGAAGCGTTAAACAACTTGCCTGAAAATAACAATCCGAAAACACCACAACGTATCTTGGATATGTGTACGGGTTCAGGTTGTATTGCGATTGCGTTAGCTTATGCTTTTCCAGAATCAGAAGTCGATGCGACTGATATTTCAAAAGAAGCACTGGAAGTGGCTTCAATCAACACTGAGCACCATGATAAACAGTATCAAGTGGCTTTACTTGAATCTGACTTGTTCTCAAAAATCCCTGCTGAAAACCAATATGACCTGATCGTCAGCAATCCACCGTATGTGGATGCAGAAGATATGGCGGATTTACCAGAAGAATTCTTACATGAGCCTGAGCTTGCACTGGCTGCGGGGCAAGATGGCTTAGATTTAGTCCGTAAAATGTTAGCCCAAGCTGCTGATTACTTAACGGAAGATGGCCTGATTGTGATTGAAGTGGGTAACTCTGAATGGGCAATGCGTCAGAACTTCAATACAGTTGACTTCCATTGGCTCACTTTCCAAAAAGGCGGTACTGGTATTTTTGCTTTAACTGCTGAACAATGCCGCCGTTATAAAGAAGTCTTTCAGCAATCAGTTCAAAACTAAGGGGTTAAAGCATGGCAGGGAATAGTATTGGGCAACTGTTTCGAGTAACAACCTGTGGCGAGTCACATGGTGCGGGCTTGATGGCGATTGTCGATGGCGTGCCGCCTGATCTTGAGCTTTGTGAAGCAGATTTGCAAAAAGATTTAGACCGCCGTAAACCGGGAACATCGAAGTTTGCAACGCAACGTAAAGAACCAGATCAAGTTGAGATTATCTCGGGTGTTTTCGAAGGTAAAACCACAGGAACATCGATTGGTTTATTGATCCGTAACACGGATCAGAAATCAAAAGACTACGGCAATATTGCTCAAACTTTCCGTCCAGGCCATGCAGATTACACGTATACGCAAAAGTACGGCTTCCGTGACTATCGTGGTGGCGGTCGTTCCAGCGCCCGTGAAACGGCGATGCGTGTCGCGGCAGGCGCAATTGCCAAGAAATATCTTGCTGAAAAATTTGGTATTGATATTCGTGGACATGTCACACAAATCGGTAATGAAGTCGCTGAAAAACTGGATTGGGCAGAAGTGCCAAATAATCCATTCTTCTGCGGTGACGTTGATGCGGTTCCGCGTTTTGAACAGTTGGTCACTGCTTTACGTGAGCAAGGGACCAGTTGTGGCGCAAAACTTGAAATCGTTGCTGAAAAAGTACCTGTGGGTTGGGGCGAGCCTGTATTTGATCGTTTAGATGCAGATATTGCCCATGCCATGATGAGCATCAATGCGGTTAAAGGTGTAGAAATTGGTGATGGTTTTGCGGTTGCTGGGCAGTTTGGTCACGAGACTCGTGATGAGCTGACAACAGACGGATTCCTTGCTAATCATGCAGGCGGTATCTTAGGTGGAATCTCAAGCGGTCAGAGCATTCGTGTTGCGATTGCATTGAAACCGACTGCAAGTATTACCACACCAGGTAAAACCATTACGATTGAACGTGAAAATACTGATGTATTGACCAAAGGTCGTCATGATCCGTGTGTCGGTGTACGTGCAACACCAATTGCTGAAGCAATGCTTGCGATCGTGTTAATGGATCATTTTTTAAGACATCGTGCACAAAATGCAGATGTTGTTGCTCCATTTAAACCAATCGAACCATAATAAAAATATTAAGCCGCACATATAATTTATTATATCTGCGGCTTGTGTCACGTTTTAAAATACTTATATTAAATTAGTTTAATATTCATTTAATAATCATTAATGAATTATAATGCTTCAGAAATCATATTATCTGATGTTGCAATGTGATATTGATTTCGACCATTACTTTTTGCGATATATAATGCATGATCCGCTTGTGCAACAAACTCAGAAAGACTGTCACCTACACAGGGAACCATTGTTGCAACACCTACGCTAATGGTCACATGTTTTGAAACATTGCTACGTGGGTGCAAAATTCCAATATTACGTACTAACTCCATCAGTCTTTGTACCTGAGTAATGGCTTGATCACGGTCAGTCATTGAGAAGAGTAGTAGAAACTCTTCTCCACCATAACGTGCAGCCAGATCACCACTACGCGAGGCGATAGAGCCCAACATAATCGCAATACGTCTCAGGCATTGATCGCCTTGAATATGTCCTAAAGTATCGTTGTAGAGCTTAAAGAAGTCGATATCAATCATCATGATGGTAATCGGCATTTCATGGCGTGTTGCTCTTTTCCACTCATTTTCCAATACTTCATCTAGGTAGCGTCGGTTGGCAAGACCAGTTAAAGCATCTTGCTGGGATAAAATAGACAACTGTTGTGCTTGTCGCATCAATTCTAAACGGTTAAGTTCAATCATACAGTTCTGCAAATAATTCTCACGGTGCTGGCGATCAGTTGCATAAGCAAGTGCCATACCCAGAAAACTACTGAAGGTGTAAGTACGGTTGAGGAAGGTCCAATCAATTGCCCCGCTAAACCATGTACTCGCTGCAATACCAATCAATCCGCCGACCCAACCAGCAATGATGGCTGTGTAGAAACGCATTCCTACAAAGGCATAGATGATGACAACTGCATACATCATCGCAGCATGGAACAGGACATTATTTTGACTTTGCTTCAATACGTTAATGATGGTGAAAGAGATTGCAACGGCACCTGTTGAGCCGATACAAACATAGTAATCGAACCACTTATTCATGCTTGGCAGGAACGAAAGTAACCATGCCAATGTAATGATGATACCCACCCAACCGTAGGTTGCCATCCAAGTAATACGTAGGTCTGTGGGTAAAACCTGATAAATACCGAAGCTTAGAAATAGATATAAACCTAAAATAATAGGGGCGCGATAGCGGAACTCATGCGCAGCCTCATTTCTGTACTGATCTCGATAGATCACTTCTAATTCTTTAGGAAACCAAACTAAATTTAGCCCGCGAGAAATTAACAAGTCGATTTGTTCTTGTCCCAAAATATTGGAAGCTTTCAACTTCATCTTATCTCTCACCACTCCCAAATGTTGTTATAAATGTCAAAATAGGGATTATTTTTTTACTACGTTACACTGATTTAAATAGAATGTGTATTAGATTATAAAAAAATATTAATTTTTATATAAGGGTCATTGCCTAATATAATGATTCAAGTTTAAATTAGATTCAAGAAATAAAAACTGTTACAAACTAAATCACAAACGATTGTATCTTTACGGTATTAGGATACAATTTATAAAAAAGCAGCAATCATCGAAGATGATTGGATTAAGTCATACGAAATAGGATGCATCGCAATGACTGCTATGAATCAATATGGAACAAAATTAGAAATTACACCCCATTCGGGTTGGGCGCAACGATTCTGGGATGAATTATTACCCTCAAAAGAACGAGTGAGTAAACATCCGTTATTCTTAGATATGGCCAATGGCTGTTTAAGCCTTGAATGCTTTCGTTCAGCCTTACTGAATTTTTATCCACTGGTCGCACATTTTCCTTCCTATATGGCGGGATCGCTAGCGAAAGCGACTGCTTTTTCACTGGAAGGGGTAACGGAAACTCGAGACTGGCTGATTCAAAACATCAAAGTTGAGGAGCGGCATTTGAACTGGTATCAGGACTGGGCGGGGGGCTTTGGTCTAACAGTTGAAATGTTGAATAACGTGAAGCCACCTGTTGCAATGAATGCGGTGAATCACTTCTTGTGGGATGTTAATTTTCGTGGAAGTCTAGCAGAGAGTATTGCAGCGACTAATCTTGCGATAGAGTGGGCGACAGGTGATTGGACCATTCAGGTCTATAAAGGGATTCAAACCTATACTCAACATCCTGAAGTAAACATCAACAAGCGTTCTCTAGCATGGTTAAGAGCACATGCACATTATGATGATCTACATCCCTATGAAGCGATGGAGCTGATTAAGCGCTTATGTGATAAAGACCCTGTGCAGCAAAGAAAAGCTTTCTTAGCGGCAAAGGAAGGGCTTGAATATTATGAACTCGCCTTAGATGAGTGCTATAAGCTACAGCATAAAAATTAAGGATTCGGGTATTCAGCCTGAATTAGATCTGATTTATATATGTGATAAAAGTCTCCTTGGTTTTCGGAACTAAGGAGGCTTAATTGCTTATGCTGTTTAAATCTTAAACCATCGCAGGGTCACTCACAGAGTCTTCACCTGTTTCTACACGCCCAGCAAAACGGCGATAAAACTTAGCATCTTGAGTACAGGTCACGGCAAAATCATACCATTGCCAAGCATCTTTCAATTCCCAATGCTGAGTGGCACTTTGTCCTGCTTTTACAGTTAGTTTCAGTGGAGCATCCGTCTGATAAACCACAGGGCTGATCACCAACTCAATATCTTTAGTGCCCGTATTGTTTAGATCGACATACACATTGCCGTTGGCTATATCATAGCAAACACGAATCTCAGGATTGATTTGCAGATCTTGATTTCGGTTCAGATCACCCTTGAAATGTCGATGAAAGCCATTCGGTCCCATCACCCAAAGATCGTATAAGCCTTGATTGTCTTTCTGTACATTCCAGACATCATCTAGGCCTTTTCCTGCCTCTACAATGTAACGGCGTGGAACTCGACTTAAATTTAATTTGTCGTAGACATGAAACACCGCACCTTGAGTCCCTGTATTTGAAAACAGCAGTGGTATGATCAAATACTTGAGAGTTGACAATCCCCCCACGACTCCAAGGTGAAATCACAAATAAGGGAACGCGGGGACCAGGACCATAAACACCATTATCCTTATTCGGTTGGCTGGTACTACCTAGCGGTGCATCATGCACATAGTATTCATGACGCATATCCGCTGGGCTGAGGGTTGATTTACCTGCATATGTATTATCTGGTTGCAATGTTGGTGCTGATGGGGAAGGAACATGGTCAAAATAACCATCATTTTCATCAAAATTAATCAGAAAAACAGTTTTACTCCAAACTTCAGGCACGGCTGTTAATGCATCTAAGATTTCTTGAATAAACCATGAGCCTTGTACGGGACTTGATGGTCCAGGATGTTCACAGTAAATGGAAGGTGCATTGATCCATGATACCTGTGGCAATTTGCCAGTTTTGATATCATTTTTAAATGCATCTAGGAATTCTTCAGGTTTATTACCGGGTAAGGTATTGGCAATGCCTTTATAAAGTGGATTCTTGGCATTGTCCGTGGTGGCATCATAGGCTTTATAAGGTAACTTTTGCGCAGCCTTGTTATAAGGACTATTGGGTGCTCCACCACTTGAGACTGGATAACCCGAATCGATATTAGCTTTTCTAAAGCTGCGGAAGGCACCTAACATGTTATCGCCCCATTCATCGGGCATATTTTGATAACAAATCCAATTGATTCCTGCTTCTTCTAGGCGTTCAGCATAGGTTTTCCATGTATAACCAACATCCACCGTTTTAGGATCGCCATCAATCCAGTCCCATTCATTATTCACAAATGCGGTACTGGTCGGCACTGCACCATTGGTTCCTGTTAGATGGAATGAACGATTGGCATCTGTACCAGTATGCATAGCGCAGTGATAAGCATCACAAATGGTAAATGCATTGGCCAATGCAAATTGATAAGGGATTTCCTGTTCCTTGAAATAGCCCATGGCATAGTCAGTTTTATAGGTTGGCCAGTTTGACATACGGCCATTGTCCCATGCTTTTTGGCTATCTACCCAAGTGTGATTGGTACCAGGTGCGCGTTGAGCATTATTGCTTGAGCCATCTAAATGGAAGGGTGTTAATAATGCGCCATTACTGCGTTGTTGCTGCCAAACGGTACGTCCATTTTGCAAAGGAATGGTGAAACGATCGGCAAAACCACGAACGCCTTTTAAGGTCCCAAAATAATGGTCAAATGAGCGGTTTTCCTGCATGAGGATCACGACATGCTCTACATCTTGAATAGTACCTGTTTTATTATTGGCAGGAATGGCTAAAGCTTTTTGAATGCTGGCTGGAAAGGTGGTCAAAGCGGCAGCGCCAAAACCTGTTTTAAGTGTATTTGCTAAAAATTGACGACGATTAATCACGATATTTTCCCTATCTAGTTGTTCTTATGCTTATGGTGCACAGCGCATGACTGGTTTTTTGCTGTCATCAGGTTTCGCTGCGACCTGATCGTTGTTTGAGTCATTACACGCGGTGAGTGCGAATAGAAAGGGGAAAACATAAACACATGCCAACCATCGTTTGGTTTTTTTCAACATTTGCTTCATCCATAACAAAGATGTCAACACACTAGACAGACCGTGTGACAGCTCAGTGTCATCTTTATGACGATTCATTGACGTTTCATATGAAAATGGGCCGTAATGCAGGCAAGAAAACGTTTGCATAGCCGTGTTTTGTTGAGGCCTGAAACGCTTAGAGGAAATGCTGTAATTGTCGAAGGATAAGCGAGACTGGTTTTAAGGATGAAGAAGAAGCGGCGTGGCTGTCTTTTGAGTATTGTAAAAATTAGTTTTAAAAATTCAATTAATCATCAGATGTATAGAGATTACGGTGCAAAACAGAGGTGATCATTTTCTTATTTTTTGTTAACATATTATTAATGATTCTCATTATCCTTTGAAAATGTCTGATCCAATCAATACGCTCTATCGTCAACATCATTCTTGGTTGTATCAATGGTTGAAACGACGTCTCAATCAAAGTGAAGATGCTGCAGATTTAGCTCACGATACATTTATTCGTATTTTGAAACGTAAAGATCAATTGTATTTTGATCAGCCGCGTGCGTTGTTAACCACAGTTGCCAAAGGTATATTAATTAATTGGTACCAGCGCAAGTCGATAGAAAAAGCTTATTTGGAAGCACTAAGTAGTCGACCTGAGTATGATGAGATTAGTCCTGAACAAAAAATATCTGCAATTGAATCATTATGCTTGATCAACCAACTGTTAAATCAAATGCCTGAACGTCAACAGCAGGTGTTTATCTGGTCACAACTTGAAGGGCTTACCCAGCAAGAGATTGCGAATCGTTTGAATATTTGTACACGAACGGTTATGCGAGATTTGGTTGCAGTACTGACTCAATGTTTAGCGATCATGGATTGAGATTGACATGTCTCAAACACAAATCTTAAAAGAGGCCGCTGAATGGATTGTGCTGATTCAGGCATCAGCATTAACCGAGGCTCAACAGGTCAAATTTGAAGCGTGGAAAAATCAAAGCGAAGCACATCAAACCGCATGGCTTAAAGCTGAGTATTTACTGAGCAGTTTTGAGTATTTTCCTGAAAATGGCCATGAAATCATAAAAAAAGGCAATCAAGCTGCACAGTTTCAGTGGAGCAAACATCTTGTCGTGGCCTGTATTGCGTGTCTGGGCAGTATCATTGCATGGAATTCTGATTATAAATATTTGTGGTTTTCAGATTACAGTACGGCCATTGGTCAACAGAAGAATGTGACACTTGAGGATGGAACAGAACTTCAATTAAATACAGATACAGCACTTGATGTTCGCTATACACCACATCAACGGACGCTAAAATTACACTATGGCGAAATACAGATTCATACTGCGAAAGAGACTCAAAACCATCGTCCCTTTTTTGTCGAGACTGAAAATGCGCATTTACAAGCACTGGGAACAATTTTTAATGTGCAGTACCTCAAAAATAAACAACTGCAAACCTGTTTAGCTGTGATTGAAAGTGCGGTCAAGGTTACTTTGAATCAATCTAAAAAAATGACAGTTGTGCGGGCAGGTGAGCAGTTATGTTTTGATAGAACAGACTTTAAAGCATTGGGGCAGCTTGATCCGAATGTATTGGTTTGGAAAAATCAGATGATTATGGCATTTGAAATGCCTATAGAGCAGTTATTGCAAGAGATTGGGCGTTATCAGCATCAATATGTTGATCTCGACCCTCAATTGAAATCATTAAAGGTCTCTGGTTCTTATCCTGTCAATAACTTGACGCAGTTGCAGTCCGCTTTGGAATTAAGCTATCCGATTCGTATGCAACGACATTTTGGCGATCATGTCATTACAATTCAGGCTAAAAATGAAAAAGCAGAAAAATAATTGAAAATTGCTGTCAGCTTTTTGGCTTTGGACGGGTAATACAGTTAAACCTAAATAACTGGAGAAATCTTATGGCAACTTCATTCGTCCTCAATCAGCTTGCATCACGGTTAAAAATTGAAACCGCCAGCCAGCATCAACAGATGCATCTTTTGATGGAGAAAGCTCAAGTATTTGCTGATACAGAGCGTTATGCAAAATTTACCTTGGCTCAATATTATTTTCAGCAAAATGTAGAATATTTATTCCGGCACCCTGAGGTTTCAGCGCTTATTTCAGATTTGGATATCAGAGGGCGATCTCAAGCAGCCTTATTGGATCTTTATGACCTACAGCTCAAACCTGAAGCTCAAGAATTACTTACTGAAAAGGTTGGCTTTCCTGAAGCTTTAGGCTGGATTTATGTCTCGGAAGGTTCAACTTTAGGTGCAGCATTTTTATTTAAACAAGCACAACAGCTTTTAGGACTAACTGCTGAGTTTGGGGCACGTAATTTGGCTGCATATCCAGAAGGTCGAGCAAGGGTATGGAAGCACTTCATTACTGAATTGGATACTGCTCAATTGAGTGAGAGTGAACAAGATCAAGTTATTTTAGGAGCCAAACAGGCATTTGATTACTTTGGCAGCTTGCTGAAAAATATTGATTAAGCAGCAACCCTATGCCAAAAAATGCTTCTATAAGGTATAAGGCGAAAAGTACAGATTGCAGTGATGTAGATACTTTACACGCACCGCAAAAAGAAAAACTCCATGCATCGATCATCATGCGTGGAGTGTATATCGCTCTAACCATTATTTGTCTAATTTTGGCAGTGCTGGGTATCGTATTACCTGGCGTGCCTACTTTTGATTTCTTATTCCTCGCTACCTTTTTTGCTGCTAAAGGTTCTGCAAAATTGCATTGCTGGATTCATCAAAATCGTTACATCCATCTGCTGCTTACCCAATATACGGGTGGATTTAAATCCATTTCCCGTTTACGTAAATATATGATGACATTAACGATTGTTTTAATTTTGATCAGCTTGATACTTTCATCTTTGCATTTGCACATCAAGTTAACTTTCATGTTTATTTTATTTGTTTTCGTACTGTGGATATGGAGCCGAGCAGAAAAAATTGAAATTTAATGTCATATTTTTGGAAATCACTGGGTAATGATTATTGAAAATGAAAATCATTACTCAGTGTGGATCTTCCAATGAAATTTAAAAAGCAAACATTAGCAATACTCATACACTGTTTTTGTATCAGTGGGGCTTATGCAGAAATACATACCTCTATTCAGGTATTAGACAAGCCAGCTGTAGAGAGAACCTATCAAATTGCAGAGAACCCATTGGGCTACGTGCTGTCAAGTTTTGCAGCGCAGTCTGGTATCGTCTTAAGTTATGATTCTGAGCAGTTAAAAGGTCTGAAAAGTAAGGGAATATCAGGAAAGTATTCAGTTCAGCAAGGTTTTGACTATCTCTTGGCGGATCAACCTTATCAAGTCATCAAACAAGGGCAAACCTATCTCTTAGTTCCCAAAAACAGTTCCATGCTCAGCCATGCGGAAACACTGACTTCTCATGCAAATACGCATTCACACTTAGAGCAGGATGCTAAAGCTATTGTGGTCATGCCAGAAATAAAAGTGAATGCCGAACAACAAAACCAAAAGGTAAATACCACTCATCTTGATCGAGAACAGATTAGCCGATTTAGAGGAACGGGTAATGGGGATGTGTTTTCCGATATTGCAGGTGTACAGGTCAACAGCTTACGTAATGAGGCAGGTGCAATAGATATTGGAATCCGTGGCATGCAGGGTGAAGGGCGTGTTCCAGTGATCATTGACGGTAGTTTACAGTCCAGTCATACCTTCCGAGGTTATCAGGGCGAGAGTGACCGTACTTATATCGATATGGATTTGATCAGCCAAATCGAGGTTGAAAAAGGTGCATCTCGGGCTAAGTTTAGCGTAGGTGGAATTGGAGGGATTGTAAAAATGCGAACCCTAAGTGCCAATGATATTTTATTGCCAAATCAAAATGCCGGTGTCATGCTCAAAGGAAGCTTTTATAACAATAACAGAACACCACAAACCTCAGACAATGAAAAGGAGCAAATGTCTTATTTGCTGCACAATAAAATTTCATCTAACAATTTTCAAAATGGTGCTGGCACATTGGCACTGGCTTATCGGAACGATATGTTTGACTTAGTCGCTGCTTATAGTAAGCGAGAAGTTGGTAATTACTATGCTGGAAAACATGGCATTGAGTATTACGAAAAGCGGGATATTGTCGATGTTGGTCCAGGTCAAGAGGTGGTGAATACCAGTTATCAAAGTGATTCAGGCATTATTAAAGCTGGAATGAATATCACTGATGAACATCGTGTCGAAGTAAATTTACGTCGTCATGTCCAAAAAGCGGGTGAAGTCATGGCTTTTTATTGGAATCGATCTAAAGTGATTGACCCTAACTCACCACCATATGGATATATCGATGACGAGTATGTTGAGCCTAAATATATAGAAGGTGCTTATACCATGCCGCAGTGGTCTTTAGGTTCAGCAGCCGTTAATGCATTCAGTACCAGTTATACTTATAAGCCGAAACATAACTCTTTGGTAGATCTCGAATTAGGTGTTTGGCATACCAACGCTAAATATCGCCAGCACAATGGCATGATTGGGATGAAGAATTCCAGTTATGGAGATCAATACTGGGGGAGTTTCCAAGATTATCGTAGTGGTCTGAATCTAGAAAATACCAGTAAATTTGATCAGGTCACATTGAATTATGGCTTAACCTACGATGAACAGCGTATGAAGCCGCGCCATCTAGTTGATCATGAAATTGCACGGGATGGATTACGCAAAGAGTCCTCAGTTTTCCTCAATGGCGACTATGTTTTTAATGACTTTAGTTTAAGTTTAGGGAGTAAATGGCATAAAGCCAAAGTGGAAGACTATGGTGATCAGTATCGACCAATGACACCTGTGGCGCATTCAGATTTAAATAACAAGGGTTATGCTGTACGTGACTTTGGAGGAAATATCGATTGGATGTCCCAACTCAACTATAAGTTATGGGACGGTATTGATCTTTATGGAAAACTCTCCAATACACATCGTAGCCCAAGTCTGTTTGAATCAACTGTTTCAGGTCAAACCTTTAGTTATGATCCAGACCTGCCGGTTAAACCTGAAAATTCACGTCTTATTGAGTTAGGATTTATCGGTGAGCGTGACAACGTGTTTGCTCAAGATGACCATTTGAAATTTAACCTGAATTATTTCCGTAATCAGACGAAAGATTTTCTGACACAGGGCGTGCAAAGAAAGGATATTCCGAACCCAATTACACCTGACTTTATTCTTCCCTATACAAGCTCTTATACATTCGTCAATTACAATCAAGTTGTAATGAAGGGCTTGGAGTTTGATCTTTCCTATAATCATCCGAGTTTCTTTGCCAGTTTGAATGGAACCTTGTATCAAGCACCTAAAGTCTGTCCTGCAAATAAATCAGAGTGTAATGAAGTGGGTGATTCTTGGAGTCTGATTTCTACCCGTCTGCCACCGCGAAAGATTTTTAATATTACGGTAGGCAAAAACCTATTTGAAAATAAACTTGTGGTCGGTGCTCGTGCTAAGTACCACTCGGAAAAGACAAACCCTAAAGGTTGGTTGGCCGGTACAGGTGTAAGTGGACGAGCTGTGACTGAAATTTCTTCTGAAACTTTAATTGATCTGTTTGCAAGCTATAAGTGGAGTCCAAATGTTGCCTTGTCATTTAATGTCGATAACTTAACAAATCGCTATAACTTTGATCCTGGTACGGTAATTGGTATGCCGATCCCAGGACGTACCATCAAAGCAGGCATTGAAATGAAGTTCTAACAGATAAAACGATAAGGTTCTTAGTCTAGAGCCTTATCGTTTTTTATTACAGTGGATTCATTCTATCGTCAAAATTTTCCAGTAACGGGAATGCTAAGGCTTGTAAATCATCTATGTTTTGCAAGTAATGTTCGAAATCAATCACAATCTTTTGTCTATCTTGTTGGCTGATATAAGGCACATGATAAGCAATAAATGGAGGCAGTACCTCAAAGCCGACATAGGCAAGTGTGCCACGTTGCAACGATGATAAATAATGCTCTATCGGCCCATGTACAGAACCTTCACCAAACATATGTTCACGGCCACCGAGTGTTAAACATAACATGGCTTTTTTTCCTGTCATACCACCATGGTTATAAAAACGTTTGCCGCCGTAAAAGAGACCAGAGACAAATACACGGTCAATCCAACCCTTTAAAATGGCTGGTACAGAGGTCCAATACAAAGGAAAGCTAAAAATAACCAGATCAGCACGTTGAACTTTTTCAATTTCCGCTTGAATATCTGCTGAAAATTGCTGCTGTTTAAATGCATGACGCTGTTCCAAAGCATAATTAAAATAATCCGGTTGGTTCAGGCTGCCAAAATCATCTTTAGAAGCAACAGGGTTAAAGTTCATTTCATAGAGATCGGAAACCTCGACAGTATGACCTTGCTGTTCAAAGGTTTGCTGTGCTGTATTCTTAAGCGCAGAGGTAAATGACTGCTGTTCAGGATGTGCATGAACGATCAAAATATGCATGATTTCACCAGTTTAAAATCTGAGTTTTTTGATAGAGCTACTATGCTTAAACCGAGAAAGATGTCATAGTTCATTAACCGCCAATATTTACCATTTTACGCCAAATTTTCACTGTTTCATGGAGACTGCATGAATCCAGAATTACCCGGTACTTATGTCAATCTATTAGTAGATGTCATACAAAAATGGAATGTATCTTCAGAACAACTTTTGTCTGGAACAGGGATTTCTGCACATACTTTAAATGCGCCGTTTTGGTATGTAGATTTCGATATCTTCAATCATTTATTGGATAAAGCAGCTTTACTGACGCATGAACCTGCGATTAGTCTTTATCTTGCAGAGGAAATGCGAGTCTCTTGCTATGGTCATGTCGGCATTGCTGCAACTGCTTCTGAAACATTAGGTGATGCAATCAAGATTCTAGAGCAATTTATTGGCTTACATTGTTCTGTGTTTAAACCTAAATTAAAGATAGAAGGTGACTTGGCTTATTTGTATTTCAACCAACCTTCGCAAAAATTCAAGTTAAATCGACATGGAATGATGTTTTTGATCTTGGGTTTTTCACAAATTTTGGAAAATTTAGCCCAAAATAAACTTGGAATCCTCTTTAAGTTCCAACAAGACAAACCAGATTTTTATAAGAACACTCAAAAATTCAATCATTCAAATATCAGTTTTGAGTGTGAAAAAGATTGTTTAAGCTTCCATAAGGCATTGCTATCACTTCCACTAAAAACTGCAGATGCATTATTAGCTCGGCTCAGCAAACAACAATGTGAGCAAGATGCTGATAAGCTTGCGCTGAAAAGGGATCAAAAAAATCGCTTGGATTCACAGGTCAAAGCCTTGCTATATGATGAAGATGTTGGCTTCTTATCGCTGAAACAGGTTGCTGAAAAACTCCATCTCTCGGAGCGTACCCTACAGCGACAGTTAAGCAATAAACAAACGTCTTTCCAGAGTCTTGTGGCCGAAGTACGCAGGAATCAGGCGGAGCAGTTATTAAAACAGCCCAAGCTTTCGATTGAGCAAATTGCAGAGCGTTTAGGCTATGCCGATATTTCCCATTTTTCACGGGCATTTAAAAAGTGGACCAATGTAACGCCTAAGTTTTTCCGTGAAGTCAGCATTGGTCGACTTTCTTCATAGAGATTAGCTCCACCAATATCGAAGGATATGGAAAAAAATTGGCGCAGAGAAACAGATCGAGTCGATACGATCTAACATACCGCCGTGACCTTGAATAAGCTGTCCCCAATCTTTCACGCCACGATCGCGTTTGATCGCAGACATGACCAGTCCACCAAAGAAACCAAAAATACAAACAATCAAGCCAATCAGAGCCGCTTGCCAGTAATTAAATGGGGTTAGGGATGACATTAATACACCGAGTGCGGTTGCGAGAACAATACCGCCAATCAGTCCTTCTACGGTTTTTGATGGGGAAAGCGTAGGGGCTACTTTATGCTTTCCAAAAAGTTTGCCGCATACATATTGCAGCACATCCGAGGCTTGCACCACCATAATTAGCCAAATCGCCAACCAAATTTTTTCCCCTTTAAATTGGGGTAAATCCAGATTTAACAGGGCTGGGACATGTGAGATACAGAACACACTCACCATAAGCCCCCATTGGATTTTGGCACTGCGTTCCAAGAAGTGTGTGGTATCTTCCAGCTTTAAACTGGCGATGGGGATGAGCAAGAACACATACAGCGGAATGAAAATCGAAAACAACCCATACCAATTGGTATAGACCAAATAGTATTGATAGGGAATAACAAAGTAGAACGCAATCAGCAATGGCAGATAGTCGCCACGCCGTGTTGGTAGTAAACTAATAAATTCACGTAATGCAAAAAATGAAATAAGGCCAAACAAGACAATAAAAGCAGTTTTTCCCAATAGAATGGCGGCTGCCAAGACTATTAGCATGATCCACCACGCATTGATACGCGCATTCAGGTTATCAATAACAGGAGAAGGGGTTGCACCTGCCTTTTGTTTGAGGATAAAGCCAATACTTGAGGCAATAATCAAAATGACTGCAAAGATGCCAAACAATAGATAAGTTTGTTGTAGGTTGTCTAAACTCATTGGTTCTCGGCCTCTTTTAATTTCAATAATTGCTGCTGAGCATGCTGCAAGAATTGATCTTTGCCCGTGAGTTGATCAAGTGCTAAGGGTTCACCAAAGATGACCGTCGAGAGTAGAGGCAAGGGGATAAATGCGCCTTTAGGCATGACTCGTTTTAAATTAGAAATCCAAACTGGCACAACTTCAACGTCAGGGAATTGTTGGCTGAGATGATAAAGACCACTTTTAAATTGCAGCATTTCGACATCATCATTTAAATTACGTGTCCCTTCAGGGAAGAAAATAATGGAATAGCCTTCTGCCAAGACATCTTTTACTGGCTGTAATGGATCTTGCTGATCACTACGGTTACGTTGAATGGTAACACCTGAAAAAGTATCTTGAATCAAAAAGCGTCTAAGTCCATCTTTAAGCCAATAATCTGATGCTGCAATTGGTCGTGTTTTGCGACGGATGTGAGTGGGTAAAGAAGACCATAATAAAATGAAATCAATATGGCTATTATGGTTGGCATAATAGATCCGTTGCTTAAGTTCAGGTTCACAGCCGACCCATAAACTTCGTGCGCCAGTTAACAAGCGTGCACCACGACGGGTAAGAAATGCGATAAAACGAGCAACGGATTGCGTAATTATATTCTTTTTCATTCAACCTTCATCTATGCGCTAATTTATAAAAAAGTACAATAAATACAGAATACTGTATTAAGACAATGACGATCTGTATTTTTAACAGTCTTAAACAGCCTTTGAAGCGTATCGACCAATCACGACCCGTTTTACTAGATGGAATCAACTTTAAATTTAACAATGATTGATCCAATTGCTGAGTAAGACTTTCTACGTCCTCAGGTTGGTCAACCATATGCTGTAACAGGCCACGATCAAATTCAATCCGAATAAATAGATAATGGTGAATCGCCAGTAGCCCAGTAACAAGTAAAAGAGGAATCAATATTTGCATTTTCGAAAATAAAGATAAGGTAATGATTGATAAAACAAAGGCTAAATATCCTGACTTTAAAATACTCTGACTTTGCTTGAGCAATTGGCTCACTACGACAAAATTCATTCTCATAGCTGCTTCTCCTGAGTGAGCAGCTGTTGGAAATGTTTAATTTCAGCAATATGTGTCTCACTCAAAACGATCCAAGGTCGTGACTTTTGAATCAAGCCAACAGCTTCCTCTGAGGTATTCACATAGCCGTGTTGTAATAGCCATGCAATCAATACACTACAACTGCGTGAATAGCCAAGCGCACAAAAAATCAATACTTGTTGTGGTTCATTTGCCTGTATTAAAGGTTGAATAAAGTGATCAAACTTTTTTGTTGCTTCTAATAATTGTGCGCTTTGGATCGGAATTAAATCAAGCGTACTATATTTTTCATAATGATGAACGTTGTTTGCCGGCAGTTCAGCGCAACAATCAAATACACCATGATATTGCTTACTATGCTCAGTTGTTGGGATACGGCCGAGATAGAGATCAACGCCGTTGAGTTGCAAAATCAATGAGTCTTCAGGATGTTGATAGGTCCAAACACGACTATTTATCCATGCGACTAGAGAATAAGGTGCAAACAATAACCATGCAGCGACAGTCAATTGACCGTTCTCTTGCTTTTGGAAAAAATGTGGTCTAACCAAAAAGTATGCTAAAGCGACTAAGAAAAGACTGATCGCTGGATATAACATCCATAGCCACGTACCTTTGAATAAAAATGCGGGGGTTATACAAACTAAGGCTCCAATCAAATAAAAACACCCTAATTTTAAATGTTTGCTCGTCAATTGTTGTAAGCCATTTTTTTGATAAGGTGCTTTAACCGTGAGTGGAAATAGCCATAAACAGAATGCACCAACCAATAGCCCCAAAGGAATATCAATAAAGTGATGTTGCCATGTGGTTAAGACAGAGAGTCCTATCAGAAAAGACCACAGATTTACCAGCCAACGGTAGTTTGCTTTGATATGCCGACGGTAAAAATCCCAGAGAATGACTAATAAAACAATGTGTAATGAAGGTGCTTGATTAAAGGGTTTATCAAAACCCATCAATACATCAAACCATAATCCAAAGAAACCATGTAATTCAGCACGTTCAAAACTGAATTTTAACGGAAAGATTAAAAAACAACTGATCGAAATAATCTGGGCTGCAAATAGCCTAAGCGAATGTTGTTTTAATTCAAATCTATTCCAACATAACAATAACGACAAACCATAAAAAAGGTCAATCGACCAATACGGCACAATGGTCCATGCCCAAAGCGGGATATGATGTTCCCAAGCAAACACTATACTTGGAACATTGCTGAGGCTGGATGCATATTGATTTGCAAAACCATAGGTTAAAAAGAAAAAGGGCGCTAAAAGGACTAGGCAGAGTAGTCCCCATTTCCAAGTACCTGGTTGACGATCTAGAATATTATTTTGCATACAAAGTCTTTATTTAAATTTTTTGAGCAACCGAAACTGTAAAAATTCCAAATTCATCAATACATTGGTCCACTTTTTTAAAGCCTGCTTGTTCAACAAGTGCATCCATTTCGGCTTGCGAGCGTAACCGCATCACCCAAGCATCACCTTGACGATGTGAGGTAAGCGCACGTGCAATAAACTCTTGTTGTGGATGCCAAATTTGTCCCGTGTAAATCAGGAAGCCACCTTGTAGCATCGCTTGATGAATACCAGAGAGTGATTGTCTTAATAAATCGTTATCGCTAAATAGTTCATAAAGCCCGGAAACAATGACTAAATTTGGTTTTGGTTTAACTTTGGCTAGTGATGCTGTATCAAAGGCATCACCTAATTCAAACTGAGCAATGTTTTCAAGATTTCTTTGCTGAATTAATGCAGAACCAGAATCAACATTTAATTGACTATAATCTCTTAAGAGCACTGATTTTGGTGGTGTTGCAAGTTCACTTACAGCATCTAGAATATAACGGCCATGACCCGCTGCAATATCAAGGATGCGAACATCTTTTCGTTGCTTGGTCAGTGCTTTCGCATATTTTGCCAATAACTGCTCAATATGTTGTTTACGCACACGAATTCCACGCCAACCAATCGCATTTAAATATTGCTGATCGATAATATTTCCAAGAATATTTTTACTTTCACCCTGATTTCGATAAACAAAATCTAAAGTGCTGCCTGAGTCATAACCCGTATCTTCACCAATTTTTAAGCCATGTGAGAATTTACTACCGAGCTTTAAATTACGTTTGGTTAAATTCCAGAATAGATTTTTGATGGAAGAAGCGGGAAGTGGGCTACTCAGTTGTTCAGCCGTCGCACAACTTGTACCAATTTTATCGGCATTGAGTACATCTGGTGCCTGATAATCTTCAGCAAAGCTTTGTAAGATAAAACGACGGATTTTTTCGATTGCAATATAGCGGTCTTTTTCACCTAAAGTATCGTGATAAAAACCATCTAGTACATGGAACTCTTTTCGTGGATGAGGAAGCTTTGCATAAAACTGCTGTTGTGGTTTTCGAAATACCACAAAGTCCGACCCAGAACTTAAAACTTGAGTAGGAACAAAGATATTTTGTGCATCATTGACGATACGTTCAGATGCTGCATATAAGCCCAAAAGCATTCGTACAGAAATGGCTTTGGCAATTTGAGGATCTGTATCATAAGTTTTCGCGCGTTCAGCATCATGTGTCAGCATATTGGCTTTTACATAACTGGTAATAAAGAAATTACCTTTGAGTTTGCTTAAAACAGTTAAACCTGCTTTTGCAAATGGGACATAAAGTTTGATATCAAACGCGGGTGAAGCTAAGCATAAGGCTCTGATTTTTGGTGCATAATCATGTACCCATGTGGCTGCTAAAACTGCGCCAACGCTTTGACCAATGACGGCGATATTGGTTGATACGATGTTATATGTCGATTCAATATGTTGTACAAAATATTGAATATCTTTCACACATGCAGAGAAACTTGGTGCATCGCCACGTAAACCTGGTGATTGGCCATGCCCACGAGCATCCCATGCAAAGAAATCAAATTCTGGTAGATTGAGTTCATTGACCAAATGTGCCATACGTCCAGAGTGTTCATGACCACGATGAAATAAGATAATTGCTTTTTTTGTCTCTTTTTCTGTAGCTGCTGGCCAATGTTGATAGGCTAATTGGGTATCATCATGACTGGTAAATACATGTTTTTGTGAGCTTTTCATCTAATTTTCCTTAAAGTTGAATACTATTTTTAATACGGTTATAAATTGTCAAAACCAATAGCGTTGCAATAAGAACAAGCAGCCCATTGCAGAAGTAAATTATTGAATTTGTGTAATTATTTTCTATTAAATAAGGGCTGAAACTGACACATAAAGCAATTAAACTAAACCAAAATGCACGATCACTTTTACCCATAGGACCATCATAACGGCGTTCCTGACCAATTAATGGCGCCATAACACCAGCATATTCACTCAGAATCGCTAGAAAGACAACTAAACCCAACAGGAATGGGTTGATGAAAGCTAAACCTAAAAAACATAGATAAAGCGCTGAATCGGAGATGACATCACAGATTTCATTTAAATATGCGCCAAGTTTTGATTGTTGATTAAATTCACGCGCGAGCATGCCATCAATTGCATTAAAACCCATGCGAACCAACATCCATATAGGAAAGAATAAAAATAGGATTAAAGGTTGTTGGTAAAGATGCAGACTGTAAAGTGCAATTGCTAAAGCGACAGAGATTAACATTGCTAAAAGCGTAACTTGATTCGCTGTAATCTTTTTAGAGTAAAGCCATTGTACAAATGGGCGAAGTAAATTCTGAAATGCTGGTTTTAACTGATAAATCGAAGGCATTTTTATTGATATATGCATATTTATATAGTGAATAGCATTGTGTGTAACTTTCTAATGTATGTCAACAGACATTGGGATAGCTGGAAAATGGTAATTACATTAGTTGCTAAGCATCATATTATTGATAATTAAATTATTTCGCATAATCTCTAGATTATGTTACTTATCAATGTGTTAGATATACCAACAAAGACGTGTTTTACACGTCTTTTTTTGTATGTCAACAATGCGAATATTTCAATCGCACTCGATTGATATTTAACATCAATCTTCATTATGCGATATCTCGGCGCGCCCAACAGGGCGGGCGGGAGGAGGGACGTTCGACCAGACGCCCGTAGGGCGCGCTGGTTACTTGAGGTATTTATTTAGATCTTGTTTTAATATTTTTTCTGTGGGTTTTTTGGGGTAGATTGCAGTTATTCGTCTGCCTTCTTTTGTTATTTTTTTGGTTGATCCAATTCTAATAAAGACTAGTTCGTCTGGTTCATTTCTGTGATTTATTTCACAGATCATTACTGTGTCAAATTTTTCTATGATTGTATATTTAGGGAATGCTTTTTTTGCAGTTACCTTTAGGCTCTCATTGCTTTCTGTATTTTTTTTATAAATGAAATAGCCGAAGGCTATTCCAATTATTAAAAGTAAGAGTAGGGTTGGGGTGCTCATCCTTTTATTTCCTAGTAGTCAGGATCGACAAAGATTATTAATCTGCTTTTTTTATCTCTTCGATATATTTTGTTACATCTTTTGCAGTAATGTCTTTTAAATACTTATAAATCAATGCATTAATAATATCTGCTTCTTCAATTCTTTCCTTTGTTTCAATAATAAAATCTAGTGACTTATTTTTGATAGGTTCAACGAATTCCCCACGTACTCTATAAGTTTTTGATAAGTCTGATTTTTTCATGTGATGTCCTAACATTGTTTCATGCAACAACATTATTGTGTCACAAGTTGCAGTGTTGCACGCAATTCTGTTATATTTCTGTCAAAATGTTGCGTGTGATGTTGTTACATGAGTGCAGATCAATTAATTTTTAGAACAAAGGCTGAGTTTGTACAGGCATCTTTCGATCAAGTCGCTAAGATTGTTTCTGACCACGCACAACCATGTCTTGAAGCTTTAACTCCTGCAATTTCTGCTGAAAAGTGTTTATTTCATCTTGCTGCTGTTGCTGCCGACTGGTCTTATGATTCATCTAAAATCGAAGCATATGCAGAGCTTTATAAAAATTCTAATTCTGAATTGATTGAGGCGTTTGGGGGTGATGACCTATGAACGCTTTAATGTCTCAAATCCTCGAATTTGATAATTCGTCTTTATCTCTTGTTGAAATCTTTGATCGTCAGAAATCTATCTTTGATGATATTCATGCTCATTCTGCATTTGGTGAAATCACGTTGGCAGACGGGCAGGCCTTAAAAAACATGCTTGATGGCATTGTTAAAAATAAATTGGCTGCAATCGACAGCAAACCAGAAAAGCAGGCGAAGCCTGCTGAAACATCTATCCAAGAATTATTTGTTCAAAAAGTAGCCATTACTGCGCAAAACACGGCAGAAAGCACCCCTTTTTATAATATAGGGGTAGCGGATCAGTTGCAGACATCTGAGTCATGGGCTTTTCCAAGAAACCTAGACAATTACAAGTTAATTTCAACCCCACAAGGCGTTGTTCCTGTACTTCGTGCAGTTCCAATTGATAACACTATTATCGGCATTGACTGGGTTACTTTTAGCTTCTGTCAAAGTACATTTGGTGAGAAGTACGCTCATTTAGAACCTGAACAGGTGGATTTATCTGTTGGTGATGCAATCGAAACTTGGCTTGATCAGCTTCTATTTGAAATCTTTGGCTTTGGTATTGCTAAGAAGCGTGAAAAAGGTATGCATTTCAATCGCTATGGTTATGATTTACAAGATAATTTAGGAGTGATCTTGTATGGTCATAATAATAAGCGTGTCACGGTTCAAATTAATGGTACTGGCTGCTGTTTAGCTCGTAAGGGATGGAATGAACAACTTTATAAGTTCCTGAAAGTACAAGCTATTTCACCTAAATTAGGTCGTATTGATTTAGCCTTTGATGATTTCGAAAGTGAGTTTGTATCTGTTGATATGGCTTACGAATGGGATAATCAAAACCTATTCTGGTGTGGTGGTTGTAATCCTGAGATAAACCAACTTGGTGACTGGAAACGTATAAACGGCAAGGGCCGTACACTGACTGTAGGCAACCGTGCTAGTTCTAAACACATGCGTTTTTATGAGCGTGGAAAAAAAGAAGGTGATTCATTAAGTCTTTGGACACGTGCTGAGCTAGAGCTTAAATCTACTGACCGTTATTTGCCTTTCGACATACTTATAAATCCAAGTCCTTATTTTAAAGGTGCTTATCCAGCACTTGAGATTCTATCTAATCAGCTTAATGACTTTGAAGCACCTGAAAAGTGTCAACTTATTGAAAAACAAGCGTCTATCAATGTTGATAAGGCTTTGCAAATCGTTAAGCACCAGTTCGGTAAATATATACGTCAATTCCGTAAATTCATAAATGATCAGGATTTGCTTAACTTAATTTCATCCGACAAGGATGTTATGCCTAAGCGTCTAAACTTCTCTCATGCTGCTGTTATGCAGGCTTTACGCATAAATCAGCCGATCCAGAGCAAGACAATTACTGAAACGCCTTTATTTGAGGGTGTTCCATTTCTTACGTCAAATCAAAACTTCTATGAGGGATTAACTCATGCAATTTAAATCAACAATGGTGGTACTTGGTGCAAAAAGTTCAAAGGGTGAATTCAATGGTCGTCCGTTTGATTCAACTGTAATTTTTTACAAGGCTGATCTTCAAGATGGTGACAACTTTGTTGGTGAGGTTGGCGAACAAATTAAATGGGGTTCGTCTGCAAACTTCCAAAAGATCAAAGAAATGGATTTTCCACTGGTTGCTGACGTAACTATGGAACAGGTCTCAAACGGTAAGACTTCAACTTTGGTTTTACTTGATTTGGTTCCTCAAAAAACTACAGCTCCAAAGCCAATGGGGTCAAGCCAACCATAAAAACCTTTACATATCAAAGGCTTGAAATACAGCCTTTCGCATAATGTATATTATGTTAATAAAATCAATAACTTAGGTAATTTTAAGTATGAATATAACAGCAATAATGGGGGATAATCAAGTGGAATGTCCTAAATGTCTTTCATTTTTCCATAGTCAATATTTGTATTTTCACATGTCTAAGTGTCGAGGATAAGTGATGACTGAATTAGAGCACGCTCAAATCGTTACTGAGCTACTTAAATCGTTTAACCCATTGTTCTCTGGTGTTTTCCTTTTGGGTCTCTTTACTGGTGTCTTCTTCTTCGGTCGCCTTATTGATTCTATTGATCGTCTAGGGGAGCGTTTACGTCGTCCTAATCGTATCCGTTTTAGAAATATGAACGGACGTCAAGAACGTGTAGACAACTTCGAATATTTGTACCTGTTTAGAGGTGAATACTACACCTTGGAACAGCGAAATTTCTTGGTCGAGCAACAACGCTCTAAATACAGGAATAAAAAGAATTGATCATTTGTGAATCGCTCCAGATTCTGGAAAACGCCCAGCAAGTCGGGATTAATTGCGTGACTGTCAACCTTGACAACATGCTTACGACTCAATCTGTGTTCGAGTTTGTAGCGCTTCAATGGTCGATATACGCCAGCTTATTGGCATACGAATGGTCCAAATATGGACTAAAAAAACTTAAATTGTAGGAGAACTCTCATGGGTTTAAAAAACGTAGAAGTAATTGAACAACAAGCTCACGAAAAAACATGGTTCCAAAAGTTCCGTGGTCGTGCAACTTCAACCGCTGTAATCGCTTCAACTGCAATTGTGGCATCTGCTGCTAATGCTGCTGATCCAGTCATTCCTGATTTTCTTGCACCTGCTAAGAATGCCATTTCTGGGCTTGGTGTGAGTTTGGGTGAAATTTTCTTAATTGCTATTGGTATTACTTTGGTGATTATTACATTCACAACTTCTCGTGGTGGTATCAAAAAGGCTGGTTAATTAGCCATTTGGAAAAGGGAGATTTTCTCCCTTTTTTCATTTAAGGGGGTGCTATGGGTAATTCGATTCTATTGGTTGTTTTGTCGTTCTTCTCGTATTTGATTTATAAGGCGTTAAGGCCATGAAAAGAATATTCATTTTATTTCTCTTATTTTCATTTCATCTAACGACATTCACATATGCTGCAACTGCTCCAAATAGTGGTGGCGGTTGGCCTAATAAAACCATCACTCGTGTTGGTTTAGATGATGTTATTGAAGCAACTGCAAGACAACAAGCGATTAGAAATGGTTCATCTGTAACACTTGAAGCTGTCGTTAGAGAGACAGTTAATCGTCAAGCTGTCGGAAAAGTTCTATTGTCTAGATTGCTTGCTGGTGGTTTATTGATTGGAGCAACTCAATCATTGATTGAAGGAATAGGTTGGGTGATGGAAGATGGTGTTTATGTCAAATATAAAGACAAAAATCCAGAACTTAATTCACAATTTATTTATCGCGTAGATACTACAAATTATTCTTATGTTTCATATCAAGATGCTGCAGCGAATTACTTTAAACAAAAATTAAATAAACAGGACCCGCGAACATATTCAGCACTTAAATCTATATCTGTTGATGGACAGTGCGATTTTTTTTGGGGTGGCGCTCACTGGTGTAATTTAAAAGTTTATTATTATACTGAGCGGGGTAACATTGACATCAATCCTGATGCTGATCCTGATGCACCTCCTAGTTCATTTCCTTTACAAGTTAATAAAGTACCTAATCCTGATTATGAGCCTGACCCTTCTGATAATAAGGAGCGCATAGTTCTAACCGATAAAATGGTCGGTGATATGGCTGTCGGTGATTATACTGATCCAGTTGATAGTAAAAATGATAAAAAGGATCGTAAATGGACAGGTGTTGAACAAGCATATGAACATGATCCTTCTGGCACTGGAAATGAGCTTTCTAATGCATTAGATTACAAGATGGATAATGCACCTGAAACACCTACAAAGCCGAATACACCGCCTCAAACGGATGGCCAAGGACAAAAGCACCCGACTGATAAAGATAAAGGTACTGAAGGCAAAACAGATCAGGAAAAAGACCCTACAACAGGCCAGCCAACTGGTTCAGGTACGTTCAATCTTCCTGAATGGTGTTTATGGGCTGCGGATCAATGCCAGTGGCATAAAGAAGATAAGAAACATCAGGAAGATGAAACTAAAGTTTGGGAAGACGAAAAAAAACATCGAGGTGATGAAAAAACTTTTTGGCAAAAAGTAATTGATTTTTTTGACTGGGTTAAAGAAGAACCAGAGAAGGACAATGAACAGGAACAGCCTGATATAGATGATAAGGGTATTTTTTCAAAGACTTTTGATTATGTATTTTCGCTTTCAAAACAGTGTCCTCCTGATATTCCTATAAATTTAGAAACTAAGTTTTTTTCAGGATCATTTGTATTCAGCCTTAAATGGCTCTGCATGATTTTTACTTTTTTAGGCTATCCACTTGTATTTGCTAGTCACTGTACAGGTGTTTGGATTCTGTATGAAGCAGTGATCCGTAAAGAATTTAGATGGTGAATCTATGTTAAAAGCATTAAAAGAAATGTTGTTATCAATTGGTATTCAATTTGCTGAGACTAGCACTATGAGGCTTGTAGCAGCATTTGCTGTAATTATTCCACTTGTATTGGCGATGTATGGCTTCTTAGATCAGGCAATTTTTAATACTAGAGATTCTCTCAATAATATTGGAAATTTTGAACAAGATGGTTTTCCTCTTGGTTCATACGTTTTGGCATATCTTGGCGTGGCTAAGTTTGATGTAGCAATTACAACAATATTTTTCTATATCACGACTGCAATTGTCTGGTCATTTACTACCGATTTGCAGCCAGCTATTGCAGCAGGTAAGCGAAAATGATTCATTTCTTATCTGCTACACCGGGATCGGGTAAATCGTTACTCGCCACTGAGCGTATGCTCAATCTCTCCAGGGACAATATTGCTAATTTAAAATTTAATTATCTCTATGCTAAAGCGGTTTTTGAGAAGATCAGTTTTTTAAAGTTAGATCATTATTTAGATTCAATTGTTGTCACTCAAGGGCAAGGTCTAGAACGTACATCAGAGATCATTTTTTTAGAATCTGATTACTTTGATTTTCTTAGAACTGAGTATTTTATTAATGTCATCAGCAACCCACAGACTGACGATATTGTTACCAATTTTCCGCCTTACTACTTTGAAAGAATCGCAATTCTTAATTTGATTGTTGATGAATTGAATGAAAAAGAAAACACTAAGTTTCAGCACTTTAAACCTGTCAGGACGATCTATACAAACATAGCTGATTTAAAGCTTGTTCAATGCCGGCCATTGCCTTCGGACTGCGACTGGAGAAAGACACCACAGGGATCATATTTCGTAATTGATGAAGCACAGCTTATTACGATTTTCTCCGATGAAGCACGTGGCATTGATCCAATTGTCAAAGATTTGACGATCCACCGCCACAAGGGCTATGACTTTCTGTTCATCACGCAAGAACCTTCGTTTGTACATAAGTACATCAGGAAGTTGGCAAGTCATCACATCCATTTAGTCAATATCTTTGGTTGGGAACAATCAATGAAAATGGAGTGGTCTGTAGTACAGGACTCTCCGAATGCAATTAAATCTATTGCACGTGTAGAGAATCTCTCACGCTGGAGATTCCCTAAGCACGTTTATCCGCTATACAAGTCGACCACGATTAATACACGTGAAAAACGTATTCCTAGGAAGCTTGTTCTTGTGGCATCAGCTGCTGCATTTTGCTTTCTACTCGCTATTTTGATGTTCTTTTTTAAAGATGGTGAATCACCACTTATCAGCATGATTACAGGTAAACCGATTGCTACGGAGCAGAAGAAAAATGAACCTAAACCAACAGATAAACCTGCTGCTCAACAATCATCAGATCCAAAACAAACAGATCCTAAAGCGTTACAAAAAGAAAATGCGCTTGATAGCAGTACTGCTGCTAGTGAACCTGTTGTTTCTGCTGAAAGCACTTATTCAGCATCCGATCCATTTGCCTATGAGCCTGTATATGTCGCTCAGCCTGTCAATCATCGGGTTTTTTCTGGTTGTTTATGTATCAAAAACTCATGCAGTGCTTATGACCAACAGGGAACAAAAATTAGCGGAATCAATCCAAAAGTTTGCAAAGACCTCATCAATGAATCCTCCAGTAGACCATTTGATTATTTCAATAATCGAGAGCAACGAGCAGCTACAGAACGAGTGTCTACGAGTGAACTGACACAATCAGCACCGCAACCTTCTTCTCTCTGATTACAGGCTCCCATATGCGAAAATACGGTAGGTACCGAGCTATGCTCGCAGACAACATAGAACCCTATCTTAGGGACTACACAAGAAAATGGACTCAATGCTCATACTGTGGACGGACAGTGTTATATTCACAGCGAATGAGACATACAAAAGATTTTCATACTAGCCCCACAGGGGGATTGATTATAGATTTTTGATTGGCATTTTCTTCCACATCGATGTTGTCTCGGAGAGATCCTGGAGAAAACAAAAATGCACTTAAGTTATTGATAGTTCGTTGGAGTAGAAAAAATGGATTGGCAAAATATTACACCAAACTACTTTATTATTTTCCTTATCCTCTCTTGGTATCTTACTCATTATTTGAGACATAGAGAGTATTTAAAATTATTGAAGAAGTATAAAGAATACCGCTGAGATTTCGCATAATCTCTAGATTATGTTACTTATCAATGTGTTAGATATACCAACAAAGACGTGTTTTACACGTCTTTTTTTGTATGTCAACAATGCGAATATTTCAATCGCACTCGATTGATATTTAACATCAATCTTCATTATGCGATATCTCGGCGCGCCCAACAGGGCGGGCGGGAGGAGGGACGTTCGACCAGACGCCCGTAGGGCGCGCTGGTTACTTGAGGTATTTATTTAGATCTTGTTTTAATATTTTTTCTGTGGGTTTTTTGGGGTAGATTGCAGTTATTCGTCTGCCTTCTTTTGTTATTTTTTTGGTTGATCCAATTCTAATAAAGACTAGTTCGTCTGGTTCATTTCTGTGATTTATTTCACAGATCATTACTGTGTCAAATTTTTCTATGATTGTATATTTAGGGAATGCTTTTTTTGCAGTTACCTTTAGGCTCTCATTGCTTTCTGTATTTTTTTTATAAATGAAATAGCCGAAGGCTATTCCAATTATTAAAAGTAAGAGTAGGGTTGGGGTGCTCATCCTTTTATTTCCTAGTAGTCAGGATCGACAAAGATTATTAATCTGCTTTTTTTATCTCTTCGATATATTTTGTTACATCTTTTGCAGTAATGTCTTTTAAATACTTATAAATCAATGCATTAATAATATCTGCTTCTTCAATTCTTTCCTTTGTTTCAATAATAAAATCTAGTGACTTATTTTTGATAGGTTCAACGAATTCCCCACGTACTCTATAAGTTTTTGATAAGTCTGATTTTTTCATGTGATGTCCTAACATTGTTTCATGCAACAACATTATTGTGTCACAAGTTGCAGTGTTGCACGCAATTCTGTTATATTTCTGTCAAAATGTTGCGTGTGATGTTGTTACATGAGTGCAGATCAATTAATTTTTAGAACAAAGGCTGAGTTTGTACAGGCATCTTTCGATCAAGTCGCTAAGATTGTTTCTGACCACGCACAACCATGTCTTGAAGCTTTAACTCCTGCAATTTCTGCTGAAAAGTGTTTATTTCATCTTGCTGCTGTTGCTGCCGACTGGTCTTATGATTCATCTAAAATCGAAGCATATGCAGAGCTTTATAAAAATTCTAATTCTGAATTGATTGAGGCGTTTGGGGGTGATGACCTATGAACGCTTTAATGTCTCAAATCCTCGAATTTGATAATTCGTCTTTATCTCTTGTTGAAATCTTTGATCGTCAGAAATCTATCTTTGATGATATTCATGCTCATTCTGCATTTGGTGAAATCACGTTGGCAGACGGGCAGGCCTTAAAAAACATGCTTGATGGCATTGTTAAAAATAAATTGGCTGCAATCGACAGCAAACCAGAAAAGCAGGCGAAGCCTGCTGAAACATCTATCCAAGAATTATTTGTTCAAAAAGTAGCCATTACTGCGCAAAACACGGCAGAAAGCACCCCTTTTTATAATATAGGGGTAGCGGATCAGTTGCAGACATCTGAGTCATGGGCTTTTCCAAGAAACCTAGACAATTACAAGTTAATTTCAACCCCACAAGGCGTTGTTCCTGTACTTCGTGCAGTTCCAATTGATAACACTATTATCGGCATTGACTGGGTTACTTTTAGCTTCTGTCAAAGTACATTTGGTGAGAAGTACGCTCATTTAGAACCTGAACAGGTGGATTTATCTGTTGGTGATGCAATCGAAACTTGGCTTGATCAGCTTCTATTTGAAATCTTTGGCTTTGGTATTGCTAAGAAGCGTGAAAAAGGTATGCATTTCAATCGCTATGGTTATGATTTACAAGATAATTTAGGAGTGATCTTGTATGGTCATAATAATAAGCGTGTCACGGTTCAAATTAATGGTACTGGCTGCTGTTTAGCTCGTAAGGGATGGAATGAACAACTTTATAAGTTCCTGAAAGTACAAGCTATTTCACCTAAATTAGGTCGTATTGATTTAGCCTTTGATGATTTCGAAAGTGAGTTTGTATCTGTTGATATGGCTTACGAATGGGATAATCAAAACCTATTCTGGTGTGGTGGTTGTAATCCTGAGATAAACCAACTTGGTGACTGGAAACGTATAAACGGCAAGGGCCGTACACTGACTGTAGGCAACCGTGCTAGTTCTAAACACATGCGTTTTTATGAGCGTGGAAAAAAAGAAGGTGATTCATTAAGTCTTTGGACACGTGCTGAGCTAGAGCTTAAATCTACTGACCGTTATTTGCCTTTCGACATACTTATAAATCCAAGTCCTTATTTTAAAGGTGCTTATCCAGCACTTGAGATTCTATCTAATCAGCTTAATGACTTTGAAGCACCTGAAAAGTGTCAACTTATTGAAAAACAAGCGTCTATCAATGTTGATAAGGCTTTGCAAATCGTTAAGCACCAGTTCGGTAAATATATACGTCAATTCCGTAAATTCATAAATGATCAGGATTTGCTTAACTTAATTTCATCCGACAAGGATGTTATGCCTAAGCGTCTAAACTTCTCTCATGCTGCTGTTATGCAGGCTTTACGCATAAATCAGCCGATCCAGAGCAAGACAATTACTGAAACGCCTTTATTTGAGGGTGTTCCATTTCTTACGTCAAATCAAAACTTCTATGAGGGATTAACTCATGCAATTTAAATCAACAATGGTGGTACTTGGTGCAAAAAGTTCAAAGGGTGAATTCAATGGTCGTCCGTTTGATTCAACTGTAATTTTTTACAAGGCTGATCTTCAAGATGGTGACAACTTTGTTGGTGAGGTTGGCGAACAAATTAAATGGGGTTCGTCTGCAAACTTCCAAAAGATCAAAGAAATGGATTTTCCACTGGTTGCTGACGTAACTATGGAACAGGTCTCAAACGGTAAGACTTCAACTTTGGTTTTACTTGATTTGGTTCCTCAAAAAACTACAGCTCCAAAGCCAATGGGGTCAAGCCAACCATAAAAACCTTTACATATCAAAGGCTTGAAATACAGCCTTTCGCATAATGTATATTATGTTAAATTTGATACAGGTGGCATTAAGTTCATAAACTTGTTCCCTCAACTATAATTCAGTTACTTAGAGTACAAATTAAAACAGACTTTTTTTAGTTATGTTTATATCTTAAATACTTCACAAAGTTTACAAACAGCTCATGCTTTTCATTAAAACAATTCAGCTTTCAAAAAAGAAGTTTATTCAAAATCGCATCGTCTTGCTGTTTGATACCACTACCACTTCGCCATGTCTTTATCCGCTACTCTATCCCTTAACTGCTTTAAGATTTCAAAGTTTTGCTACGCAACAATCTGATATGCTCGCAATAAAGCTTTGGTATGAATTCTGGTTTTTAAAATATTCAACTTTGTTCTGTGAGTCTTTTTTTTCTTCTGGATACACTCCTGAAGTCTATGTGTATGAAATAGATAATTTTATTGTTTTTCTAGAAAATAATAAAAAATTAGAAATGAATTTGATTCGACTTAGATCAAATACTGATGTCAACTATAAGACTATTACACAACGTCTGAGGTCTGTAATTAAGTTCTTTGTTTTTCTCTTGGATGAGTATTGGAATATTAGAAATCAGGATCTTACGATTAAAGAAATAACGAGCCATAGGAAAAAAATAGATAGATTCTTAGTGAATAAAAAAAAGATATTTGGAAAGTTTTCTAAACGAAGTTTAACTGTTAAAAACACTATAAATCATAGCTTTAAAAGCTTAAGCAATGAGATGGTTGCTAATCTTTATGAAGTAATTCGGCCAGATCAAAAAAACAAAACTAATCCTAACAATCCTTTTTCAACTCAACCACATCAGCTTCGTAATTTCTTAATCATACATCTCATGCTGAATTACGGATTGAGAGTTGGTGAGCTAATGTTATTGACAGAGAAATCAATTAAAAAATCAATTAATTCTGATTCTTATAGCCTTATAGTTACAAATACTGATGATGAAAATGATACTAGGATGAGAAAACCAAGTATTAAAAATGAACAGTCATATAGAGTTATAAAGTTGAATCAAAAGGATTATAATTTTTTAGTTATGTATATCAATTACATAAGGAGTTGTGGTGAATCTGATATCTTGTTTACCTCTTTGAAACCACCCTACTCCCCATTAAGTTACTCTGCAATTAATATGATTTTTAACAAAATTGATAAAGTCTTCAGGTACATACATCCTATATATTTTGATAACAATAAGGTTGATTCTATCCACAAAATCACGCCTCATGTTTGCCGACATACCTGGGCTTATATCACATTAGCTTTTGCAATAAAAAAGTATCAAGCTAAAGGTCTAATCGACAATGACGAAAATATGCAACAAGCCCAAGAAGATCTGCGTGTATTAGGGGGTTGGAGTGCTAATAGCATAATGCCAAGCTATTACGCTAAACGCTTTATTGTAGATAGTGCAAACCTCTTAAATTTAAAACGTATATCTGAAGAATTATTGGAATGATAAAAAATGGTGCAATTTGACCTTTTTACAGAACAGGAATTTCATCCTGTTTCAATTTTTAATGAGAAACAGCTGACAGCCCTTCAAAGTATAGATAAAAAATTACCTAAGATTGTCAAATTTTTAACTGCTGATAAATTTGATGATAAATTTATAATTACAACAGATAACACTTGGCATTTCTATTATTCTGGAACAAAAGAAAAAATAGATTTTTCAGCCCTTTATGAAAGTGAGGTTATATTAGCTAAATTTTTCCTTATAATGTATATTCAAAAGAATACACCATCTAATTTGAGTAATATATTTTATTCTTTTCGATTCTTAATTAAATATTTAAAAAAAAATAAGTTGGTTTTTAGTTATGAAAATTTAAAAAAAACATTGATTGAATTTGCAAAAGAAGAAAAAAATTATAACAAATATTCTCATACTAAATTTTTATTGAAACTCTTAATAGTAGAAGACTTTCCGCATTTTGACATTGATGATGATTTTGAACTAGAGTTTATTCCTAGACCTAAGTCTTTTAATTCAAAATTATTCTATCAAGAATATGAGGATTGTATTGATTATGCCCTTATCTCTATGATTCAACAAGGTTTTTCTAAGTTAATTAAGGGAATAAATAAATCTAAAAAAAACATAACTAATCAAACACTTCTATACTCATCAATACTAGGATTAGTGTATGTAACTGGACTGAGACCTGTACAATTAGCTAAATTATCGGTAGAAAACCTTAAAATAGATACGACTCGTGAAATAGATAATTTCCAGCGCTATAGCATACTAATCCCTTATGCAAAGCAAGCAAGATATATACATGAAAAAATATCTGTAAAATTACCAGAAGAAATTGCTGAAATTATTTTCGCCTATATTAAAAGATTTAAGTTAAATCCAAATGATAAGCTATTTGATCTAGGCGAAAATTCTGCCCGTTTCTGTTCAAAGGCTATTAATACACAGTTATTTGATTTTGCTCCTGAAAAATACAGAGATGCTGTTCATGCAGGTGAAATGATAAGACAAAAGTACTCTTATTCTGATTTTAGGCATCATGTTGGATATAGCCTAGCAATGGCGGGATCTTCAGCTGAAGAAATAGCATATATATTAGGCCATTCTTCTGTTGTAACTGCAAGGCATTATATTTTTTCTACCCCAGAATTAGCACAAATTAGAGCACAGGCACTTGGCAAAAATTCTTTATACAGACAAATGATCGCTATACTCCTCACAGGAAGACTAGTTTATAAGAAAGATTGGAACCAAAAAAAGGTTTTAGGTAATGTTGGTAGTACAATTCATTACGATATTGGTGGGTGCTCTTATGTAGAAAAGTGTTTATTCCAGCCTGTTCGGAATTGTTACGGTTGTATGTATTTTCATCCCTTTATCGATGCTAATCACAGCAAAGTTTTAGAGGATATTCAAAACGAAATTAATGATTTAATTAAGCTATCTGATGGTATAGGTGTATCTAGAAATCCATTGATTAGAGTTCATGAATCAACTAAATTTGAAATTGAATCCGTAATTGCTCGTTGTGCAATACACAAGGGTAACATTTATGAATCTTGAAAAATATAAAAGTTTTATAGAAGAACAGAAAAAAATTTTTGAAGAAAATATCAAACCAAATTTTAAATGGTTATGGAGTGATACCGAATGGGCTGGAGGTACTATCGGTTCAGGCTGGTTACTTTCACGTAGTGGAAAAACACACTTTTCATTTCAAACAGCGAAAAGAATGAAAGGCATTGAAGACCTTTCAATAGATGTAACATACCAAGAGTTCATTAAAGCCATAATGGTTCTCAGTTATAGAAAAGCTAATTCAAAAACTTCACCACAAAAATTATATGCCGAAGTTCTGGTGCTCAAGCGTTGGTATAGTGAATTATGTAAAACTAATCCCGTGAACACTCACCCCTGCTTCTTATCCACATTAACTTTAGATAACTCATTTAAAGTACTGGCTGAAAACTCGAGCAAAGCAAACCTTCCTGATCATGCTGGTACATATCTTAGATTACAAGAAATGCTAAATCACTATGCTTTTACTGAAAACACATTGGAATTCTCTCAAAAATATCTATATATAAATGCAAGAAATAGGACCCCAAATGCCAAGAAAACAAAAGCATTAATAGACCAGTTGGAATTAGATGAGAATGATATTGATAAGGAAAAGCTCATTTCTATCCGTACATTTATCAATATTGCCTCACTAATAAATTTATGCGAAAGAAATAGCGAGAAAATCATTCTTAACTTTTTATTATTGCTTATAGTTACGGGTTTGAGATCAACAGAAGTACTTCTTTTAAAAACAGATGCATTGATTAAACAGCCTTTACTAGATCCAATAACTCAAGAACACTTAACTTTAGATGGTATCAAACAATATACATTAGGGATTCAATATCATGGAGCAAAAGGTGCTGGATTTAGAATACATTGGGTTGAGCCACTCGCTATAAGTCTTGTTGAAACAATTTTTCAATCAGTTATAGAGCTAACAAAAGAGTCTAGAGAGCATCTTCAATATATTAGATCAAAAAATTGTTCTGATTTTTTACCCAAAGTAATTGATGAGATTAGAGAGGATTTTATCGAGCTAGACGATTTTGTGGGTTCAATTTTTAATATTGCAATTCATAAAAAAACCAGAAGCTACATTACTACGGCTGCTAAGAATATTCCAATTTTTAAAGAAGTTTATATCAAAAAATACAACAAAACTGATAAGTATTATTTAAAGAAAGACATAAATGAATTTATAAAAAATATAGCAAATTATGATTCTGAGTTTCCAATAGATCATGTATTTAACTATGAAGGAAGAATAGAAAAAATTGCTTTTGAAGATTTACTTTTTATTCATGAGTTTAAATCAACTTCATTAAAAAGATTTTTTAGCTTTAAAGCTAATGTAATTCCTTTTCAAACCACAAATATAAATAGTTTTTTAGGCGGTAGTGAAAGCCTGTCAATATTTCAGAAGTATAATTTACTAGAAAATGATAAAGAATATTCTAGGTTAGGTTCTCATATTCCTCGGCATAATATTAATACTTTTTTGGCCCTCAGTGGTTTGTCTGAACATTTGCAAGCCATGCTTATGGGACGTGTTGATATAAAGCAAAATCAGTATTATCATCATCTAGCTTTAAAGCAACGTAAAATAGCAACAAGTGTTTTAGAAAAATATCAACTAGAAAGTTATAGAAAAAATACGCAAGAAGTCAAAATAGAACCTCCAGTCGATACCATTAAAAAAGATGGGTTAATGTTTTTTTCAGAGAAATTAGACCTGGAAAACAATATCAAAATGAATTTACAGTCTTTTGATTCAAAGAATGAAGTTGCTAATTACATTAAAAAATCATTCTTTGATGAATACTTTGAAGACATCACTCAATCGTTCAATGAATTAACGAAGACTAATGAAAAAGATGCAGATGAGTTAGTCCAGCGTCATGCAAATTTACATCCCTTACCTTTTGGCGGTTGTATGCGTGAAATAGCAATCCATGATTGCCCTAAACGTCTATCCTGCCAATCAGGTGATCAATGTGGAAATTTTGCATTGACTGGTCGTAAAGGAGAATTACAAGCCTTGCAGCATACGTTAGATAAATTACTTGGCGAATTTTCACATATAGAGAAAATTGTAGTTCATGATCTATCTTATAGCGAAATGCTTGAGGATTTACGTCAAAAAATACTTTTTTTAAGTGACTTAAAGACAAAAGCACTTGATAGACAGAATATTTTAACTCCTATTCCTATTTTTCCTTATGGTGATACGATCACTAAATTACCAACAACCTTAAGTGAACTATTCGCTATAGAACAGCAAAAAATTGAAACTAAGGAAGCTTGATATGTTACGTGGTAAACAATTGGATGAAGTTATCGAACAAGAATTACAAATGATGTTGGTTGAAGGTTTTGAGAAATCCCCTATTTCACATAAAGTTCTTCATAGTCGCTTAACAGCTAAGGGGTATATATCAGGTGGGTTAAGTACTTTAAGTTCAGCTGAACGGAAGAAGCTCATATCTCTGTATGTATCTGAGCAGATTTCGCCACTGTACCTGAAGACTAAAGAGCAGCAACTTTATGTGAATAAAAAGACAAGACAGGCTCTTACTGATACCAATAAAAATTTACGCATACAGATTGATGATTTGAAATCACAACTTCATCAGAATACAGAAACACTTATAAATATTATCGAAGAAGTAAAACTAAGAACTAACTTAAAAGTAGATCATCTTTTGGCACCACATTTGTTGAAGAAATATTTAGAAAATAAATAATATATTTGGTGAATAACGTTGTTCAATGACACACTAAAAGTCTATTTGAATATGAACTAAACCAACAAAGGCAGAAGATGTCTTCTAAAATAGATTTGTGTAACAAAGCCAATTTATTACAAATAATGAAAATCTCAAGCTTATTTTTTGTTTTCTATTCAAGTTGATTTTTGAGCTTCATATGTTTGAATAGATTGCTTCAGTTCTAAAATTGGAAGGTACAGCTGATCCTTAAAGCCTATTTTTTTCATGAATGCCCTGCAATCAGAATTAGGACATTCTATTTCTAAAAACTCATAACCAAATTTTTCACCAAATAAGCATAAATATTTAAGAAAGGCTGTTCCATGTCCTTTATTTCTATGATGAAATGATAGTCGGGCAACAATAATATATTTGCTGTTAGCCTTCTTATAACCATGCTCTCCAAATCGAATATAAAATTCATTAGGTTTCCCAATTGATGACCTCCCTGCAAAAAAACTTGTGAAACATTTAGTTTTTCCGTCCAACTCCCTTATAGTAAAATGAGTTTTTTTCTTTGAGTATTTAAGCCTATCAACAAGGAAGCTTTCCAGAGTTTCTGAAATAGCATTCCGTTCAGTATCATCATTCACAATATTATTATTCATAATACAATAAGTCCTTTCTTTATATCTTGTTTATGATACTGATGTCTTCTTCTAGAATTATGCTTTCAGCTCTTTGCAACTTTATAGACATAAACAAGTAAGTCATCCCATTCTTCAGGTAAGGCGGTACCTCGTGCAATACGAAGTTTTAATGGATAGTCTTTATATTCAATCAAATGCATCAAATAAAAACTACGTTCTTGATGGCAATTCAATTGCCCATCTAGGCTAAGCTGTTACTCATGGATTGTTTTTTCTTAGCCCATTCTAGGCAAGTTAAGCCCCACTCTAATGTAAATGGCTTGGATGTAGAAATTAGTTGAGCCTTCACGCACTGCATCAGCAACAATGTCGTACTGCTGATCAGTAATTGTTTAAATCGAAATTTCATTTTAATGATCCTTGCATCTCCTACGGGCTTTTGCTACCCGCAAGAAGTGCTCGTGTAAAATATTTATTGATTTTTTAATCGCTTCACATCGATTATTGATAATGTTCAGCTGAAAGCAGCTGACGGATTTCACTGGCCATTTGTGGACTACGCCAAGGAAATAGTACTTTTAGACTGTAATTTGATTTGAATGGATCTCGTGTGCCGATATTGACTTGAAACTCTCGTTTCATCGGTGTCCGATGCTCTTGCTGATTAACATGAATTCCCATCATCGGATTACTGATCACAGTGGTCGTAGTTCTGAAGCGATCTTCAACCAAGTTGTAATGTCCTACAGAGGTAATGTAGTCAAAAGAATATTTGACTAGGCGTTGATCCGGCTGATCAAACAGGATGATCGTTTTGTCCTGACTATTAATCCAGACCCCACGATTTTGATAGTTAAAAGTTTCCCCTTGGCGTTTCAGTTGCTCGGTCATCCCATCAAAATATGTATTTCCATATTGATAGAGATAGTAAATGATCACAAACCAAAACAGGTCAAAGCCAAAGAAGATATAAGCGAAAGCACCAAAGGAAAAGATTTTGGCAACAATCAGAAAGATCACAATTGGCAAAACTACACATTTTAAAAATAATTTGGATTTCTGTGGACGGTTTTCGATTGGAATGATTTTAGGTTTCGTTAATTCAGTCATAATTGTTTCCCGCATATTCAATTCAATTCACAATCACCAGCAGATATAAAAAGTTTTATTTTTTATAGGCGTGACTTAGCCATCCACCGTTGGATTGTTCTTGTAAAAATGATGTTTTAATAGAGACGAATAATAAGATTAGCCGTCTAGCCCTCGTTGAAAATTACAACAAGGTTGAACATGGGGTGAGGCAAAAATCAGAAAAGATAGATACAACATGTGAAGCTCCTTGAATCTTAAGAAGTTCTGCCATATCACTGTCAAATAATGGTGGCAGAACAAAAGAGGGTTGACAGACTGGGATCCAAGGAACCAGCACACCCGAAGGTGTCCCCCTTCTGTCCTACCATAAAGATAAAAGGGGGACGAGAAGGTCCACAAAAAATAGGCGAGCTATTTTCTGTGCTGGATCAACGGTCTGTCAAAACCGACTGGCAATGTAGGCCAGCGAGCCCATATTAATTTCATCTAACGTTTTAGTCAATTTTACCTGCACTAAAATCTAGACAATTAGTTCCTGCCTTGTATTATCTCAAACATAGTTATGCCCTTCAAAAAACATTTCAATAACTGTCAGAAGAGTTAACTGAGCAAAATTCTTTTCTTGATCTAGATATTCTAGATTTTCGCGACTAACGTTAGTTGGATAAGGAATAACAAGTAGATTCCAAAAACAGGGAGCCGTTCAGTCCAAAATCTTTTAACATACGAAAATCTTAGTCTTTTCGGTCTAACTAAAACTCAACTTACAACTGTTCTTGGGGTAGACGTCAATGTTGTAAACAAAATGGAAATTACGGCTGAATTTGACCCGACATCTTCACAAGGAGAAACTACAAAATTATTAATTCTTCTTTATCAAATCTTATCTACACAAATGAGTGCAGATCCAGAATGGATCCATAATTTCATGAACTCATACAATAATATTTCGGGTGATATCCCCACCCACTGAGTTGAATTAGGCTTTGCACAAAGACTGTGACCATACGCAAAGAAAGTCGAAAGATAGATTTGATCATCAAACAGCACTGAATTGCTGTATCAGAATAAGTTTGATTTCTTCCATGCTTAGCTTGTGGATGAGCATACCATTTAGTCTGAGGATCGAACCAAATTGAAATATTTCCTCTAGAGAAATGATGTGTGCTGAAAAAGCAGGACTCTTCCACTTGGGAGATTTTAGGCGGCCAACTTATAAAAGTCCTCTGCCATTTGATTTGGTGTCTTAAAATCTAATCCTTTTCGAATTCTTTGCTGATTATAAAATAGCTCCATGTATTTTGAAATATCTGCTTTAGCTTCTTCCCTTGTTTATAGTTACGATGATGGATCAATTCATTTTTTAATATTCCCCAGAAGCTCTCAATCGGTGCGTTGTCATAACAATCACCGCATTTACTCAAATTAGGTGTTTTTGCATAGATCCAAGTGTTAAGTCATTATTGCCATTCTTACGTATCACACCATGGGCACGTGAAAAAGTAGAAAGCTTTTATATGCATGTCTTACGCCAAACAGAAATCTTAGCTATCGAAACTCTAGCGTCAACATTTTAATTAATAATGCACTTTTATGTTTGCTTCAGTTAAATAGGTTTTATTTGAAATCTTATTCTATAAAAAGAAAGGTCTAAATTTTAAAACTTCAAATCAAATGGCAGAAAATTTTTACAAATCGGCTGCCTAGAATATCTCAAGTAAATGTCTCCTGCTATTTCAGCACACATCAATACCAATAAGGTCTCCTCTTAGAGGATTATTGTATTTCGAACTCCAGCCCTAGGCTTTTAATTCTGTTCTTAATTTCCTCCGGAAGATCATTTGGCGTTATTAATTTTTCTGTTTGCTCAATATGCATATAAGAAACATTAGGAGTTGAAACTTTACTTTTTCCTGAAAGATCTACACTTTGAAAGCTTGGTTTGATATTTGGAGCCTGTCCAGGCAATATAAACCCATTTAACATAGGGAAGACTGGAATTTGAGTTTTATCTAGATTTAAATACTTGTCTTTCTTGTTAAATGGGATAACAAACTGAAACATGTAATTGGAAAATGCCATTATGCATATCATGTAGGGGAATTTCCCTTTGTCCCCAGTTCGTTTATATATCTGCAACCATAACTTGCGAAAAGGATTTATTCCAGGAACCATTGTTATATTTAAAGTTAAAGTTCGTGAGTCAAATTTTGCGGGTTCTTCGTTGTATCTAATCCAACGAAAACATTCTTTAAAACCTTTTAATGCATATGCAGGCATCGCAGACAAAGCTATTTTGACGAGACATTTGTATACGTTAATTGGTACGTAAGTTGTGGATGATGAACTGATCATTACAGTTTTATGGTCCAAGGGTTTTAGGATTTCAGATTCTTCAGAATGAATAATAACAATATCGCCATTAATGGCTTCAATGCGATCTCCAGCTGAGGATTTTGTAATTGGCACTCCTTTTTTTCCATTTATCTGGCTCGTAGTGCGTAAGACGCCCAGAAAATTGGCTAAGTTATTTTCAAGGTGCTTATCAAAATACGAGTTGCAAATATCACATTCGTCATTTGAAAAAAGAAATTTATTCCCCAGAAGTTCAGGTATGGCGTGCGCAATCTTTTTAAAAGTTACCACGGGGGCACTTTTCCCACAATACCTGCATTTACCCTTTTCCCCTAGATATGTTCTTATGTCTAAAATCAGATTAACTTCTGATTTGTAATTTTCAAAAAAAATCAAATTAACCCCCGCAAGGAAATATAACTAAGATTAGATATCGCTCTGGGCAAGCAGTGTCACTTCCCCACAATGAAGCATCTCCAGTAAGCGTTATAAAACAGGTCTAACCTATCGCCCCATATATAATTTCAAACCCAGTGTGATTAACACGAAAGACTTGACACCGACTATTTCTTTTTCAATTTCATTCCATAAATCATCAGAAATGTATAAATCACGATATCTTCTATTAATTTATAGCGACTTTGTTGAATAAAAATTTCACAACCATATAATTTAAAATTATAATAATCAAAAATTTATCTTTATGCAATAAGTCCAGTATATTTAGTAAAATATAAAATTAAGTCACAGTAAGATCAATTATTTTCCAACCTTTTTGTTCAGCAAAAGCAAGGTGCTGGTTAATGTTTTTTTTATGCACAGCTAAACAAACAAAATGCCTTGGGCGGGTCATAGCGACATAGATTTGTTTCATAAACTTAATTGTCTGTGGTTTTGGTTGTGGAGGTTGTTGATGCACAAGGTAAATAAATACATTTGAAATATCATGTGATCCTCTAAATGTTGTTTCAACTACCAAAGTTGCAGCATGGGTTTCACCTTTAATACTGTGTATAGTTGCAACTTCCATTTCTATATTTTTGTTATTAATTTCAATAGAAACTTTATTTTGTTCACAATTTTCATTATTGCTTTGTACAGATGGGGGGTGCCCATCGTAGCTAAGATACTCTGGGATCTTTAATAAACCATTTAAATTAAAAATTTGGAGTATTTGCGAAATTGAGCTATCCCAAAATTCTTTATTTAAATTTTCTTTTCTTAATATAGATATAAATAATTTATTGAAATCTTTTAATTTTGATTCTTTTTTTAGGTATTTTTTAATACTAGTAACTCCGTATTCTTGTGGTTTAGTATCTATAAGAATCTTTTTATTATTAATTTTTGCATAGTAACATATTCCTTCTAATACGGATTTGTAAATTTCTTTAGAATGCCAATTTTGATTGATATTATCTCGCTTAAAACAATAAATAATTCTTTCAGGTCTATAATTTGATGATGAATTACATTTATTGAATTCTGGAAAGTAATTAACTAAAGATATATTGGTATCATTTTTAGCTCCTATAGCACCTACAATTTTAATAGGATCTGTTTTAAAGTCTGTTAACTGATTAGAGCATAGATTTGCGAAAGCATTAATAGTTTTATGTTGACTTGCACTATCTATTAAAAAAATAGTATTTTGAAAATTTGATGTAATAGCTGATGTTAAGCTTAACCTATTACAACTTAATCCAGAAGACAAATTGGCTATAGTCTGGTTAAACCGATTAGAGTCAGTAATGTTATGATGATTCTTGCCATTGTAAGATGTGTTTAAAGGTTCATTACTACTTTCGAAAATACTTTGATCAGGATCCCCGAATCGTTGAAGATTAGAATCCTGATTAAATATTATACTCAAGATATCATCTTGATATTTATAGGTGTCTTGCATTTCATCTATAAATACAATAGGGAATCTTTTTCTTATAGATAAGGCTGTTCCTGCATTCTCATACATATTCGCACTTGCGAATTCAAACATTTCTCTATAGAAAAATAAACCTTTGTCTATTAATGATTTTTTTGCATTGACTAGATTCGTATAGGATGAAGATTCAGATTTTCTTGTAAATCCAGGAACATTTAAATTTAATTTATTATTTATAAATTTATATTGAAGATCGGAAATCTGAGCATAACTTCTATTTAGGTAAGCTGTAGTACCTGGGGTTATGTGAAATGATAAAATTTTTGTACAAACTTCATCATCGACTTGATTCACAGATATATTATTCTGGCGGCAATATGGTATAGCCAGATATCTATTTATAAATTCTTGGATGGTTCCAATAAAGTGTGGGTAGGATAAAATTGTTCTACCATGTTCATGTTTTTCAAGTCGAGCAATAATTTCATCTTTAGCAACATTAGTATGACTAATTACACAAATACCTTTATATGGACTATTCCATTTTTTTGCTAATAAAATAAGCTTGGCAGCAATTAATGTTGTCTTTCCTCCGCCAGGACATGCTTGAACATCAATAAAATTTTTTAAAGCTTCTCTTCGACTACTATCAAATTTAAGGGACATTTCTATTTCTAGTAAATCAATATCCGCATCTGTAATATTAATCATGATTATCTCCAGTTGCAGTTGCAGTTGCAGTTGCAGTTAACTCTGGGAAAGCCTCTGTTACATATGCAATTGCTTCTAGAATATATGATGGAAGAGCTGCCCGGAGTTCTGATGGTCTATCTTTATATTCTCTTTTTAATATATCGACTAACTTGTATGTTGCCTCTGTTTTTCCTGAACCTTTATTTTCAATCATGCTATATATTTTAATTGCATTTTCTTCGATATCCTCAGGTAATGATGAAAATTCAGAGTCAGTATCTACTTTTATTGATTCATAAACTGACTCAGCTAATCCGTATTTACAAAGGCAATATTCAAAAGTCCAGTCATTAGATACAAATGTTCTAACATTATCACCATCTATTTCTCGTTTCTTTTGAAGATGATTATCCATTTTATCCTGTGTATCATAATAATCTTTCCAATACCTTAAATTTCCTTTTGCTCCAGTAGCTGTATTAGGAAATTTTTTCTTCTTAAATCCGATAGGGTTATCATCTCTCGCTTCAGCGTTCATTGGCCAAATATCTAGATCTGTAATAGACGCGACTTTGATTGGAAGCGTTGAAGTTGTATTATTTCTACGATAGATCTTTGCATAGCGTTTATAAGCAAGATTACCAACATTAACTAAGGAAACTCCATAATTTTCTAGAGGTCGATCTAGTAGTTCTGCGATAGTAGGTAAAAGAATGTTCTCTCCATCACCTTCAACGATTAAAATGCCTTTAGCAAAAAACATATTTGCTTTACTAACATCTAAAAATTTTTCTAAAAATGGATAGTCTTCAGAATTGAGTAATGTGCATCCTTTTCGTAACGGAAATGCAGTTCCATTATTCAGGATAATTATATTCTCTAAAGGTGCTTTAGAAGCAAAGTGAGGACTATGAGTCGATAATATGCATTGTAGATTTGGTTGATCTTCAGTTAAATATTTGAGGAACTTCATCTGAAGTTGTGGATGCAAATGTGCTTCTGGTTCTTCTATGAGAAGTAATGGGAATTCATCGGAACTTTGAGATAGCAACATTAGTTCTGTTGCCATGAATAGTAAGTTGCTATATCCAAGACCATGAGATTTACCTGCATGATCAAGACCTAATGATAATCTTTCTAAAATGATTCGGAAAAGAGTATGCCTTTCTGTCTCATTTAATTCTTCTAATGCTTTGCTACCTATCATATTTAAAGATGGATTAAATTTTTTATCGTTGAATGTGATTTTGTCCAAAAGATCTTGAATTTGTCCTTTTGTAGCTATAACAGCAGTATCATCCTTTATTGTCTGATTTGCATCAATCATTGTGCGAATAAGTCTTTCGACATTTGCTTCATTTTTGCCTAATGATTCGTGGCTTGCTAGGATTTGAGATAATCGAGATGCACGGCCTGCTGATAATTCTCCTTCAACGTCACGTAGAGGTTTTAAATACGTTGTTGAAAGATACATACGTGCTGCTTTTTCTAAGGGAGGTCCTTCAGCATTTTGTCCAGAATTAATATCTGTTTGAATAAATTGCCCAACTTTATTGGTTAATTGTTTGATAGATGCGGTTAGGTTTACGTATAAAAATGCTTCAGATTGGTGCTGTGTATTTTTGATATATGTGATGTGCTCTGGGAATATGCTTTGGTCATCAATACTAAGATCTGCAAATTTCAATTGAATATTGAGAGTATTTTTCCCATCATGGAAATCAGTGAGTACAAATTTTGTCCACTCTGATGAGTTTGTATCTAGCACAAGTCTGATCGCATCAATAAGAGCCGTTTTGCCAGAGTCATTTTCGCCTATTAGAAGGTTTAGTCCCTTATTAAACTCAAGTTCAAAATTTTGAAAAATACGAAAATTATTTATTTTTATGGTTTGTAAGTACATGCTTTTACTCTTAGTGTTAATTAAATATTGAATTTATATCATATTTTATTCATAAAAGTCTAAGTAAATAAAACTTCAGATTGAGTTATTCATTGGATTTTATCGGTATAAAAAAGACAGTATTTTATATGAAATAATGTGAATCAAGGATTTTAGGCTGAATAGCCACCGATTTTGTAGACACCTTTTAGTTAGATATTGGACTATCTTCAAACCTCAAATGAAGCTCAGCTATTCGATGGATTAGAGGCATCTATAGAATGTTCAATCTCAAATATTATGACGTCAAGCTCAGGTACTGCAAATTATCGACATGATAAAAAGAAGAAATTTGAATAGTCAAATTAAATATATAATTCATAGACATGGATACAAGAAATGGGTCATTGTTTGAATTGAATAACCACCTTTACTCAAACATTTGCTAATATTTATTAAAAAATATCAATACTCTGCTTAAAGTTTATGAGAAAAATCAATGATGCGGAAGAAATCCGCAACATTGAATATGGTGCCTGAAGGCGTGGTTGTGTGGTTACACACTACTAGTTTCAACCACTTTATTTCAAATCTTATTCTCACCCGTGTTCATAATTATTTCAAGATTTTGTGATATATAAATCCGTTTTAAAACCCTCTTCACTTACTACATACATATTGGTATTATTTCCATTTATCCATAATAATTGTTTCTTAATACTCTCTAAGAAAGGAAAATCTCCTTTCTCTTGAATTTTACGCCAATTAAAATATTTGATCTGCCAATAGCCAACGCCTTGATCCAAACGAATATCAACTTTCTTACCGGATTTTAATGTGAGAATAAAGTAACGAGGATGATCTATTTTTGATCTAGATACATGTAAATTCAGTTTCTGAGATAATTGATCTTCAAAATAATTTACAAAGAAGTTCTTAAATTCTTCTAATTGTCTGAAATCTGAATATAACTTCTCCTCCTGTACTTGTTTATTTTTAAAGGAAGTTGTTATGGTAAATTTTGGACGATTACCTAATAATTTCTTTACTTCTTTAAATATGCTGCTTATTAAAATAATATTGGCTGGAGATTGAAGGTATCTATCAGAATATTCTATCTCTACGACATCATCATTCATAGGATTATTTAATTTAGAAATAGGTAAAATTTTAGACCAAAATTTTTCAGCAAATCCATCTATCGAATCAGCGTCAAAGTCTTCATCAATTTTTAAACGGTGAAACTCATTTTCATAAGATTCAATTGCCTTAAAATCAAAACTAAATTTTTGCAATTGCAACTCTGGATAAGATGTTGATTTATAACTTGGGCTTTGGCTTTCCAACCAATATTCATTAAAGCAACTTACCTCTGCTGATTGATTATATAAGGTAATTACTTTCTCTTTACTTACAATCTGAGTGTACAAATATTCAGACTTGAGATTAGTATTTACTGCAAATGAAACTCCAATTTTTTCCAAAGCTAGCATTTCTTGTTGTATTTGTGCTGTCAAATGCAAATTTGGTGAAACTACAATGACTAACTTAACATTACTGCTCAAAAACTTAAATAGTTTTTTCCTGATCGCAGTACATAAAATATCCCAGTCTTCGCTCTTACCTGTTAAGTTGAATGTAACCTGTGTTGCGCCATAGTTTAAATACTGTTCAACAATCGAAAACGGGGTTCCAGCAATAAATTCTGTTTCAGGAATTGGAGACTCTAAATAAGTTAAAAAATCATCCCCTAACCAAGTTAAGGCTAAAGTACGATCTAAGAATTCAATATCATGTCTTGTTTGGTTATCAAGTAAGCACTTGCCGCACACTGAAGAACAGGTTTCATCTATACAATAGAGTTTCTCTATCAGCAATCTCAAAATTTCTGTAATAAAATTGGCTGCTGTAGTTGAAAAACCTGCACCACCACTAAGATCATCAAAAATTTGTAAAACTAAAACTGCTTTATCATCAATTTTCTTAACTTTTATTCCATAACCCAATTCATCAGTAGCAATACCCAATTTAGTCGCTATTGCCTGACGTAAAGCCACAACCAATGTGGTCGCAATGATTGTACCTTCTTCAGATTTCAAAATGTATTCATTACGAGCCGGATGTTTTAAAACAATTTCCAATACATCGGTTTTAATTTGACAGCCTAAATGAATATTAGATTTAACAACGTTTGAACCACCGCAATCTGGTCGCTTAAATTTATCACCATCTTTTTGAGCTTTAAGTGCCTTATGTGGACGATCTGGAGTTAAGGTACTTGGGAACTTCGCTTCACCATCATAACTTTCTTCCATTGAATCGGCTCGACCACACTGCATACAAATGGCAAACCCTGTGCCGTTCAAACCTGAACTATATTGAAAAACATGCCCATTTGGATCTACATTTAAATATCCCAAATTAGCATGTGGCAATGACCAACTTAAAGCCGTTTCTGAAAGACCTACCCAAGGTATCTGAACAGGAATATATTTTTGCGTAGTAACATCATTATTAGGTTTATCATAAAAATCGACACTAAACCCATTCGGACGTAATACCTTTTTAACATCTTTAATAATTTCGCCACATTCAATATTTGTACATATCAACTGCTCTTCATTCGACAAAACACCCGATGTTAGCCCTGTTTGACCACAGTGATGACACATCCAAGCATAATCAAATTTCTGTGGTTTCTTGTCATGTTCATTATGAATATTTTGCCATGCAAGTGATATGCCTCTCGATGTATAGACACGACCATCAACGATGACTTCTGCACCTGGTGCATATTCACGTATAGCAATAGCAATATTACGGCTTGGTAAGCCTTTTACTCGCGATAAATTATCCTCACGATCAAGACGACTTTCCAAATCCTTTGTTTTTCTGCTCTTTGAAAGCTTATCCCAACGATCTTTCTCTAGCTTATTCGTATTATCAAAGGTAATCACATCTGTTGGGAAACCATAACTTGGTAAAAAGTTACGCATCGCTAGCTCAGATAATAAGTATGCTTGGGTTAAACGGTATTTTTCGCATGTTAATCGATAAAGATAACTGCTATTAGGATTCGTAGCTAGTTCTTGTTGATACTCTCTTTCAACGATGACATATTCTTCCAACCATTCTATCTTGAGTTCTCGGATTTTTGTCACACAAGCATCTATGATTTCTGTATTATCAATATCTTTTAATGCTGTGCCTTTTTTCAAAAATTCTAATACTTGTTGATAATCTTTTACTGCTTTGCCCACTAACCATTTTTCAAAGGTGTCGCAAATTGAATCAGATTGACCATCTTGTTTAAGATAAAACCATTTCAAATCTAGTTTAGGTCGATCAATATCAGTCTCCCCTATTTCTTTGATTAAAAATATGGCAAGTAATTGTGCATTGATATGTCTCTGAATCAACCGTTGTGAATTAAAGCTCACATGAGGTGCCTGAATTGCTGTGTTATAAGCCCATAATGGTTGCTTAAACACTTGCTGATCGTGTGGATTATTTTTACAAATAGTATAAGAAATAGCACGTGATTGACTACCACGTCCTGCTCGCCCTGTACGTTGTAAATAATTGGCAGGATGTGGAGGAACATTGTTCATAACCACTGTTGATATCCCACCAATATCAACACCCATTTCCATGGTCGTCGAACAATTTAAGACATTAACCTTACCTGACTTAAAGTAAGTTTCATACTGCTTGAGTAAATTTGCCGACTGCTGTGCCGAATGCTCCGCTGTACGGTAGAAGAATCCTCCCAATACTGCGCTATCCGACAAGTCTGTCCATAAATTTAGTGATCTTAGCTTGCTCACTGCTAAATCTTGGTGAAGTGCAGTTAGATTTTCATGATCAAACTGCCATAGCTTTGGAAAAGCCATTTCTTCGGTTTTATATTTATCAGTATTTTGTGGCAAACTTATCGGTAAATACGGAGTAAATCCTTTAAAAGTAGTGTCTATTAAACGATGCGTAATTGGGCATAAAAAGACTTTATCCAGTAAACTAAAGGTTAGTTTTTCCTTTCTAAGATGATATTTTGAATTTCCATCTTCAACTAAGAATTCAGCTTCTAATACTTGCCATGCTTTTTTTAACCAATCATCAGCTATATTTCGATGTGCTTGCAAGCTTAGATCTAATTTTGCACCTAACACTAAAAGTTTGACTAGACGGTGATTTTTAGACACCGATGCCATTGGCCACGCCAAAATACTATTGTCTTTTGAGCCATCCTCTCTTTTCTTAAATTGATCACTTAATTTAAAGCTAACTACATGCTTAGGGCGTACAGGTCCACCCATCCATTGTTTCCATTCTTCAGCAAGATCAATCACTGTATTCTCACGAATATAGTAATCTAGAATAACTTTAATAAAATCCTGCCAATCTTGAATACTTAATTTTTGCTCTTTCCAATAGTTAGGTAGATCACTTAAGTCTTTTAATCCTTGGTAATTAACTTTTACTAACCCCAAAGTTTCTAAGCTATTAGCATTTTTAGGTCGACGTGAAAACTCACGTGTTAGTAACATTTGTGCTAGTTTAAGTGGTCCTGCTTCCTCAAAAATTTCACCTGCAATATGACGATTTGCTAGTAAAATTCCATTTTTGAAATCAGAATCTTTCGCTAACTCTAGACATAAGTCGTGCCATTTAATTTCAGGAGCATTCATTGGCTGCTTATTGGCTGTTAAATCGCTTAACTCATCTTGTAAAAACTCTATTCTGGCAACATTTCCTTCTTTCTCTGCTTCACTTAGTCTATGACGTAATCGCATCTCCATCGGATCTACGTTTTTTGCTTGTGCTTTTGTATGTTGTATTAAAGCTTTAAGTACAGCACCACGTAAGCGTGAGCGTTCTGCTTCTTGTTGCATCTTGACAGATAAACGTGCAGTACCTTGACGGCTATCTGTAAATGTAATTAAGCGCTTGCCCTTCGCTGGCATATCCCATGGTGAACAATCTTTCAGATCTTTAAATTCACCGTCAATAAATTCTGGATCACTAAAATTTTTGCTTGCTTCATCAATATCATTCTGATCAATATCTGGACAATATTGTAAAAGTTGTGGAACAGTCTGCGTAATATAGTAAGGTGCACCTAAAATCGCACGCTTGAACGGTAAATCATACTTGGACCCCTCTGAGCCGCACTCAGGGTTACTACATAAAACTGGATCACTGCTATTATGAGGCTCAAGATAATGTACATTTAAGGCATTTTTAGAAATTTCCCCAAGTTTTAAATTATCTAAGTTCAGTTGATCTCGACGATAGTTTTTGTCTTTATTTTCATTCGAAGAAAATATAACTAAACGATTCTTTATCGCATTTTTAAACTCACGTTCTTCTTGCTCTTCTGTTTCATTATCAATAAGTAATGCAAATTCATCTTCAACTTCAACTGTCCATTGTTTCAGAACATCTTCCCTACCCAATAAACCTAATAAATGTGGTTCCTTACAACTCTTACAGAACGTTAGTTCCAATACAGGTGCTCCACAGGCACAGTTTTCTTGATGTGTCGCACAGACCTGGCCAAAGCTCCAGTTTTTTAGATCTTCAGATTTTTGATCACACTTATCATTTATACAACTCCATAATCCATGAGTTACACGTTGATAATAGTTAACTCGAATCTTGAGAAAAGCTTGTTCCGTACTAGAAGGTTTTGTAAAGGTTAATAGATCTAACCATTTTAAAATCTCTTGTTGAGATAGCTGAAAATCTTTTTCTAGTGTTTTTTTGAATAAATCTTCTAGTGTTAAAGCACGTTCTGAGCAGATACATTCACGTAAAGTCAGTGCGATTGGGTGTCCAGACAGTTTATGATAACGCTCAGAGGAAATCTCTTGTCCTTCATCAATAGACACTAATTTATCAAAAGACAGAAGATTACTCTCAACCGAAGCTAATGAAGGTACTTCACGTTGACCACCAATCACCAAAATATTCTCAATACTTTGACCTGAAATCTCTGATAAAAATTGTTTCAGTTTTTCTTCTGCATCTGCACCTGCAATCGTTGCAGATGTTGCGACAAAGCGAACGTCTTTTGCTTCTACACCAAATGCATGTAGAACACGACGTAGTTGCATCGCAAGTTCAGCTGCTTGTGAGCCCATATAACTATGAGCTTCATCCAATACGATCCAACGCAATTTTCCTTGAGATTTTTGCAAAATAGGCGCATCAATTTGGCGCACCATCATATATTCCAACATGGTGCCATTTGTCACCAAAATAGGAGCCGGATTTGATCTTAACTCTTCACGTGTGAATATTTGATTCGGATGAAGATTTTGTTCTCCAGTTTTCTGTGATTTATGCTCTGGTGTATTACCATTATATAAACAATAACGAATAGCATTCGATGGTAGGAAATGCCGCGTCCAAGCATCTAAACGTTCTTGTTGTGAGTTAATCAGTGCATTGAGTGGATATAAAAACAATGCATGTACACCAGTTAAGGATTGCCCTGCTTGAATAAATTCTTCATACAAGTCATTTAGAATGGGTACCATAAAACATTCCGTCTTACCTGAACCCGTTCCTGAAGTCACAACAATCGATTTTTTATCTTCTAACAAAGCGTTCCAGCTCTGTAATTGATGTACATAAGGCTGGTAGTTACGATTAAAACGATAAGCTCCATTTTCTTTGTGATCCAGAGCATCAATCACATTTGCATGAAGTAATTCACTACTTAAATCATCTAAAGTCGGCTGTCCTTTTTTCCAAGCAAACATTTGTTCAATCACAGGCGAAGATAAAAATGATTGATCTTCGCCCATAGCTTGAGACATTTGCTGTCCTAGAACATCACGTAGTCCAGGATGCGAAATCCCCAATATACTCAGAGTCGCTTCTTTATTTTTTTGGATACTTTCTTGTGTTAAAGAACTAAAATACTTATACATTGTTACTTCGCTTCTAAAATTAAATATTTAACAATTGAACTAAAAATTTGATTAAACCATTGCTCATCAAATGCAATGATTTGCTTAAGTTGCAATATATCGTAGGCACTCAATTGCAGTTTAGAATGATGCTTAACGTTTATATATGCTAAACAAAATGGTAAATAGACCGCATCTTTATTCCACTGACTTGCCAATTGACAACTAAAAGGGAGCTTCTGCATACAGTCAAAGTAAACCCATTTATTCTGCGAAAGTGCCGTTGGCCATGCTTGATCTTCTGTTGCACTATGATTTCGTTGCAACATACGTTGATACTCAGATTTTTCTAAACCGCCTATAAAGTTACCTTCAAATATCCAGTCATTTAAAAGCTGAAAATTGTATCCTGGTCCAAATGAACGTTGATTGTATAAATAAAATGGATGGAATGACTCAGCCAATAAAGGAGTAAAATTTTTTAATTTTTTTAAAATATGTTCTGCCTTTAAACAACCATAAGTACCATCATCACCAAGCATTTTCTGCCAGTATTGAATGACTTGTAAGGTTGCATTCTGCCAAGATGAAACAGGTATTAAAAACCATAGTACAGATAATTCAGTTTCAAAACGACGTAAAATGTCGAGAGACAGATCAAGTTTAAATACAGTAATAGCCAATTGATCATAATTTGTCGCTAGACCCTTTAGGACTTCAAAAGTATTTAAAGGCAAATGATCATAATCATGTAATAAGGTTTTCACATAATTCCAAAATACCTCATTATTGTCATAATTCAACGTCCGTATAAACTGCTTAATCGATTGTTTATTCTGACCAAAACTACGTGTTGCCTCGGTTAATGCTTCTATTTCACTATCTTGAGGATAATCAAATTCTGGAATAAGCTTGGCTCTAAACAATGTAGAATTTTTTGTAGGTATTAATAAATAAGGTGCAAGGCTCATATCCAATTCTGGAACTTGAAAAACCTTACCTATCCATTCATTTTTTTCAAGTAAAACGAGAGGTGTAACTTGTGGTTGCACTAATGACATAGCCTGAGGCTTAAAAGATAATAAAGCTTCGTTGTTATAATAAGCCTTAATACTTTTACCCCAATTAAGTTGGTGTGCATAATGCCGAATGTTCAATTTTTTTTCGCTGTGATGATAGCTAATGGCGCATTCAACAAAACTATCCAAATCATCATCTAAGGCTAAAACTCCTTTTACATCTTCTACTAGCTCATATAAATTAATAGAAGAAATGCCTTGTTTAACCTTTATTTTCTTACGATAAAAAGGTACAGCATGTCCCTGATTTATTTTTGTTTTTAATACAATATCAAAATTCAACTTAGCCGCGCGGTCATAGGAGTACACTTGCAGTTCAGTATTCAATAAGTCGTGAATTACTAAATCTTTTGATGTTACTTCTTTTTGCTCATTAATTAGTTTAAAACCTCTTGCAGGGAACGGAACAGTAACAATACACTCTCCACCAAATTTAAAGGTTATTTTTAAGTTTAATGCTAAAGGTACTACCGCACATTTCACTTGGCACTTATAGGATATTCCTATCTTTTCATACACTAAGCTTGAGTGAGAATTCGATACTTCAATGTGAATTTCTGCATCCGATTCAATATCAAGTATAGCCTGATCTAGTGTCACACCTGCTTGTACCATAACCTTAAAATGTTTTGGCAAAATAACCACTTTCTTTTTTAATAAACTTTCACCTTTACTATTTTTTAAAGTCAGCATTTGCTGCCCTAAAAGTAAATGCAAAGGGGTAGTCTCGATCTGATCATTCCCACGAAATAAGGTATGTGTGCCATAAGTTTTTAATGCTGGCTTACCCATAAATGCTAAACTTGGGGAAGTCTCTAATTGGCTGATATTATTTTTTCTAAACAATAACTGCTCAAATTCAATATCAGAATGTCCACATTTGATTATTATTTGATCATTATCTTGTGTCAATATCTGTTGCTGCCCCCTAATTTTATACAGTTTAAATGTTAAAAACTGACCTACAGATTCAAAAAGTTCTGCTGATTCTACACTGGTAAACCTTGCACCAGTTGGCAGACTAATGAATATTTCAGGTGCTTTGGTTTTTAGAGCACCTTGGGCAATATATTTTGGTTTTTCTTGTATTTCAAAAGCTATAGGTAAGGTGTCAAAATCGAGAACCGTATCTTCTAATTCAATATGACTGAGTGCTACTCCATCCACCTCTAAACATAGATATAAAGCTTCATTGTGGAATTGACGATATATGTCTTTTAAAAAACCTCTATTAATTTCTGCAATTACTTTATTATTTTGCTGCGAAAGATAAGTCGTACATAAAAATTGGCTTTTATGATTCAACCCTTCTTTAATGACCAAATTACCACGTGTGCGTCGCAACTCGACATCTTCACTTAATGTAAATGAAAGTTCTTCTGGCAAGTAAATTGTACTAGATAAATATTTAAAATCTTCAGATAAGCTATGAGTACATTTTAACGCTTGGCGTAATTGATGATGCTTAGATATTTCTTCTGAGGCCGACTTAAATAAATTTCTTAAAAAATCCTCTACGATCGTTTGGTCTTCATCAATAGGCAACGGAAATTCACTACGCCAATGCTTAGATTGCTGATCTAAAGTGGCAATAGGGTCTTGGAGAGCAGTTAATTGACAGCTTTCTACTTTTTCGATAATTAATCTTACAATATCAAGCACTAAAGATAGTGTTTCATCATGCTCAAATGCTTGTGGTAAAGTCTTTAATTCTTGTTGTACCTCAGCTCTTAATTCATCAATATGAGATTTATTATCTAAATATAAAGAGATCACTTTTTGGAAAATCGCAATATAACGATTTCCATCTTCTTTTAACAAGCGTGACGGGAATCCACCCTCTTTAAAAATCGAACCTAAATAGTTATTGGTTTTACTATATTTAATAATCGGGCGTTTCCAAAATCTCAGTCCCTTAATTACAACTTCGTTCCTGGTGTTTACCGGTAAATCTCTAATATCTAAAGCAGTTAAAATGGGATCCCATGTCCATTTTGCAGTATATTCACGTCTAAACCATTCAGCAGCATACAATGTAAATAAGTTAGCCCATTCATCGCCTATACGATTTATATTTTGGAATTGAAAACTTGTTTTAAGAATGTTTTCAATTTCTTTAAATTCAGGAAAAGATAATTGATATTGATAAAGTACACGTGCATCAGCAGATGTTAATCCCCTTGTTTTTAATATCTGCGCTAAATACTGTCTAGAGCTAAAATTTAAACTACACATCATTAAACACTCGAATTTTAAATATTACTTGCAACTATCTGTAACTTTATTATGCTTTACAAGCCTCTCCCTGAAACAGCATATCATTTTATATTGTTTTTATTAAGAAAAATCTTTTATAGACAAGCCTAAAAACAAAACGGAAACCACCTGTAGGTTGTCTGGTGAAGCATTACCGTGGCAGTCCAGTCTATGAATCACATAATTAAAAAATGCCACTTATTTGTGGCATTTTTTAATTTGGTTAGAGGTGGATCAGGAAATTTGAACAACACTTATAAGTGATATTTTGCTCCCCAAATGATGTTATAAACATCAATATATGGAGTATTTTATGACACGTAGACCAAGAAGAAATCATTCAAATGACTTTAAAGCTAAGGTAGCACTTGCTGCGATTAAAGCAGAAAAAACACTTGCTGAATTGAGTGCTGAATTTGATGTTCATCAAAACCAAATTATTGACTGGAAAAATCAACTGATTTCAGCTTCCTCGCAAGCTTTCGATCAATCAAAAGCTCCAACAGAACCACCCATCGATCTAAAAAAACTACATGCAAAAATCGGTGAGCAGGCATTAGAAATTGATTTTTTAGAAGGTGTGTTGAAGAAACTGGGTCGCTTCAACCACAAAAGTTAACCGATGACTCACTTCAGATTTCAGTATCTAAGCAAGCTAAGCTGCTGAAAGTCTCCCGTGGTTGTTATTACTATCGCCCAAAACCTGTGAGTGAATCAGATCTGAAGCTGATGCGCTGTATGGATGAGTTACATATGCAATACCCTTTTGCAGGTAGCCGTATGATGCGTGATTTATTGAATCGTCAAGGACATCATATAGGACGACGTCATACACGTACTTTAATGAAGAAAATGGGCATTAATGCGTTATATCGTAAACCAAATCTAAGTCAGGCCAATCAAGCTCACCGTAAATATCCATATCTGCTCAAAGGATTGGCTATTCAGCGCAGTAATCAAGTGTGGTCTACGGATATAACGTATATCCCTATGGCAAAAGGCTTTGTTTATTTATGTGCTGTGATTGATTGGCATAGCCGCAAGGTACTTGCGCATAGAGTATCGATTAGTATGGAGGTTACATTTTGCATAGAAACATTAAATGAAGCTATTGAAAAATATGGCCGACCTGAAGTCTTTAATACAGACCAAGGCAGTCAGTTTACCAGTGATGCATTTATTGATGTATTGAAATCAAATGGCATTCAAATCAGTATGGATGGTAAAGGTCGATGGGTTGATAATGTGATGGTTGAACGATTATGGCGGAGCGTTAAATATGAAGAGGTGTATCTCAAAGCCTACAGCAATGTTTTGGATGCGAAGAAGCAATTAAACGCATATTTTGAATTTTATAATTTGAAACGACCTCATTCGAGTCTGGACAAAATGACTCCAGATGAGTTTTACTATGACCAGCTACCACAACAAAATAAGGTAGCTTAACTAGAGCAGAGTATCACTTATAAATAAGCTTTTAGTTGTTCAAACAAGTGGGACCACCTCTGTTTGACATTAACGTCCTATAATCTTTTGAAGATAACCACAATTGTTAGGTTCATCATATGCTGCATAACCTTTAAGATATTGATCTAAAATTCTACCAATGTGATTGATAACATTAAGATCCTTTGTTAAAAACCCGATAGGCATACTTACAGGCAATCTCTCTGAATCACTCACATGGTAACTAATAGCAACGAGTTCATTTTTAATGAGTAATATTTCAACATTACCATCACAAAATCCTTCTCGTAAACCATTCAATATATTCGCATAGGGTTTAAAATGATTTAACCACTTTTTAGCAGTATTTTTATCATATTGATTTCTGATAGGTAAGAATACTTTTGATAGTGTCCCCTTATTATCCTTAAATGCCTCTTGCAAGGTTTCAAACGCAATCCCTATTTTTGAGGTCATACCCCAAAATGGATTTGATGGTGCAATCCAAATGATTTCCGTTGAATTATTTTCCTGATTAGATCCTTTCACTCGTTTCGAAATAGTATGGATTTCTTTCTCTAATACTTTCCAATTTTCTTGCTGGTAAATTGGACCAACCAATAAATTGTAATTTACCCCATCAAATATTTCACCATTGATACCATCTTGTACATCAGTTAAATTTGTTATATGTCCCTGCTCGTTTAAGAATTGTGAAGTGTAGCAATCTTCAAATATTCCCTGAGCTTTTACAATTTCCTTTACATTGCTGACACGCTTCATTTGATCTATTTGTTCAGCGAGTAGTGAATGCATCTGATCTGAATGACTCAAATCTGAAAATTTATCTAGTAATAAGGGATCACCTTTATGATCCAATTTAAAATCTACTTTTATCCTTAATGGGCCTTTATAAGTCGGAATTACTGAATTAATCATGTATAAATGAGGTCGATGATTATCCTTGAGTACTGAATTTGGAAGGAAATTGTTTTCCGCAATCAGAAAAAACTCATCTTGAAATTTTGTTCTCACATGATCAGCTGCGTATGCTTCATGTTCTGGAGGTGCATTTATTTTTAAACCGCAAGCCCAATTTCTTATCCCGACATTTTTTTCATTTTTGAAAAAACAAAATGTAGCTAACTCAAATCTTATTTTAGCCGTACTTTCTTCAATCGAAGTCAAACTCACATCTGATGCAACATCAGTAAACAATTTCTTTGCTGAATCTGTCAAACCCAAACGACCATCAGCATTTAATTTAATAAAGTCTTGTTCAATCAAATCATCTATCGCTTCAGTTGCTTCAATCTCAGTTAATCCAAAATACACAGAGATTTGCATTTTAGTCATTGGTGCAATATTAAGCAGACGGAGTATATATTCTCGAATAAAGGATAAACCTTTCCCTGAAACATAGGAGAAATTCACAATGAATTCTTGTGATGGTATTAAAAAATCAATTTCATGATACTTTAATTGTGCGTTCATACCATTTCTCCTTTCAAAGTTTTAGAAAAGACAAATCTGTAGCCTTCATCAATACCTTTTTCTTCCATATGCTTCACCACTTTTCCAAATGGCAGATCTTTATTCCTTCCAGTCCAAACATTCTTATTACCAACTACAATCAATCTATCCATCGCACGCGACAATGCAACATTAATTCGATTTGGCATAATCATGAAGCCAGGAGTATTAGATTTGTCAGAACGTGTGATTGAAACGATGATGATTCGATTTTCTTTGCCTTGATAACTATCCACAGTATCAATGTTGACTAGATCTTTGAAACCTTCTGGCCATGCATTCTGATTGAACAATTGCTGTAAATATCGCTTTTGTTCTGCATACATACAAATAACACCTATAGCTGCATCAGTTTTTCTAACACTGTTAAGATAATTAATCAAAGCATCATCTTCAGCAATCTGCTTTAAAATAGTCATAATCGCTTTTGCTTCTTCTTTATTACGAATCTTCCCTCTATTCTGTTTAACTTCTGAATGGAAGGCATCATGCCCCATATCAGATGTATCCACCCATGTTACAGTTGAACGTAATACATCAGCAGTTTGCTCATAATGCTGGGAAATAGTTCGTCCCGAAGATTCTAATTTACCTTTATAAAAAATTTCAGAAACTAGATTTCCGATAGGCGTTGCCATTCGGTATTGTGTCCAAAGAGATTCACTAGCTTGTTGGCCATAGCTTGAGTTAAATGCTCTGTCGAAATCACTTTTGAGCAAATTATCAATTTCGTCATAATTACCATATGCAAGTGAAATACCTAGTTTTCTCGCGATCACATTTTTTTGCTCAGGAGAATAATTAGGTGGGAGTTGATGGTGATCACCTACCAATAACACTCTCTTGCCTGATTGCATTGCTATAGCTAACTCACCCGATTGAGAACGAGCTGCTTCATCAATAATGACCCAGTCATATGTGTTTTCACGGATATTTAAATGACCTTGACCAATACCAACACATGTACCAATCACAAGCTGACGAGAGCGTGCATAAAATTCATCATAATTTATATAGTCTCCAGAGAGCGTATCAATCATCTCTTTAGTGACTTTAGCTAATGCCAGAACACTTCGGGTTTCCTGAATATTCAATCCAAATCTAGTACTTAATGCTTTTATAATGCGATTTTTTAGTTCAAAATCTATTATGGTATTAGATGAAATTTCTACATTGAACTCATTGATACTTTGGTTGCGAATTGATACTTCAAGTTCTTGGATTTGAGCAGCTAAGTCAAAATCAATGGTTTTATTCAGTGTGTTTGAATTTTCAACTTCATTAATATTCTTAGAGATCTTTTTCAGACGAATTAAATCATCGATTTGCTTAAATAGCTGAAGTTCAAGCTCGACCACTTTGACCATCACTTCGGATTGTAAACCTAATGCTGTAGCCAAAGAAGAAATACGAGTTTTCATCTCTGCTAAAAAGAGTTCGCGTTTTTGGGCGGTGATTGCCTTTGAAAACACATCTTTTAAACCATCTGAAACTGTATTTTCACGATTACTAAATCGAACAACTTCAAGTGGTGTTTCCAAACGAGCACAGTGTTTACGAATACGCTCTGCAGCATTATTTACCGCCTCATGTGACTGACTCACCAAAAGAATATTTTTTACATTTTGCTTTTCAATCAAATAGTGTACAAATGCTGCAATAAATTCTGTTTTACCTGTGCCTGGTGGACCTTGTAACAATGAAAGTGGACCACTATTAATCAATCTTTGAAAAGCTTTTTTTTGCTGAAGGTTTAGACTAATTTGATTGCCATGATCATCTTTTCGGTTATAACGATCGAAATCTTCATCTTTAACTTTTATGTCATAATAATTCGCTGTTAGCTTACATTCTGGATCAAACAATTCAGCCAAATCTGAAATAATGCTCTGTTTATTTAGAATACGTTCAATTGCGTATTTACGTTTTCTTAATGATGCATTACTTTGCATCGAGCGAAAATAAATCATACTCCCTTCTTCTGGAGGATAGCGAGTATTTCTGACCTTAGTAATATGTACTTCATGAAGATTCGATGCCTTTAAATCCACCTCACCCAATTTAAACTCTTTCGTAAATTCTTTTGCTAATTCATCATTGTATTCAATATCTTCTATTTTTTTCCCCTCAGCCTTCAAAGCCTTGTGGTCTATTTTGTTAATAAATGCAAACACCTTATCTGTATCTGAATCATCAAAACTTTCTAAAGGATCCTTTACTGCATCGTAAGGACATATAAATGTATTGTCTTTCACAAATGCTGTGTCTTTAAGTTCAATTGATGGTGAGGCATCAATTTCTGCATCTAAAATCGCAGTCCATAATTTATGGGTATCCAGTTTTTTTGATGCCTGTTTTAAAGGAATATCCTGTCGCTGATTTTCAGGGGCATCGCTCGAAATAACAATTGGTTGTATAGATAGCTCAGGAATAATATCCACTTCAAATACTTGAAAATTATCGTTTTTTTCAAATAATGGTATTTCATTCTTTTTCTGATCTGCTTGTAGTTGTTTAGCTATATGTTCTTTAAGCGCAGAGTCTACAATGTCGATAAAGTCGGTTTGTGTATTAAGAAAATTGACAAGCTCAGTATAGTTACGTTGATCAGATGCCTTGATCTGTATCTCAACATTTAAGCTTGCTTGGCTATTCTCTTTTTCTTTTGCTGATAGATAATCTTTTTTACGAGGGACCATACCACCAAAGATTGATCTGTTACCGCGACTTGAATCATATTGCAATGAATATGTGCCACCAATTCCATTAAACGTTAAGCTCGCTATATGCTCATGTCCCTCAGTACGAGCTGATATCCCAACATACATCTGCATATTTTCAGGATAAATCGTAAAACTTTCGCTCACACGATTATCATATACAGTAATAATTTTCTTGGATTTATGACCTAACTTATCAAAAGCTTGCTTAAATCTCGCAATTCCTTTGAAGCCAAATTCTTCATCTTTCAATTCATTCTGAATTGCTTCAGCCAATATTGGATAATTTTCTGATCCCTCACCAAAATTAAAGCATAGAATCTCGCTCGCCAATTTCATCACTGCATAATTATCACGCTGATAAGCATCAACATCGTATTGCTCTGGTGCATATTGAGTATTTCTAGATTCTTCTCCAGATAAATTAAAATCTGGTATATCAATGAGGTGGATTTGCCCACTATTTTTATCTAATAAAATGTTCTCATCGTGCAAATCACCATGTGATACGTGAGCTTCGTGCAGATCATCAATCGCTGAAATGAGTTTCCCAATATCCGCTAACCGTTCTTCATTACTTATGTCACAATTCACATCCACATATTGCTGATATTTCTGACGCCAAGATTGGCTATCAGCAAGATACTCTGTCACAAGAAATAGACTTGAAGATTTTTGTGCAATTCCAAAGTCTTCTATTCGTGGAATATACGGAGAATTGATAGCTTTTAGCTTTTCAATTTTCTTGATGAATTTATGTATTTGAAAACCTTCTAAATCGGAGGCGTTAATTCCACCAGTGTTGAGCCAGGCCTTAACAAGCAATCCGTTAGAGCAGTACACTTCCTTTTCATCAGTTTCAACAAAGAAATCTATGTCATCGTCAGGTTTAAATTGACGAGAATGATTAATACTATTGCGATATGGCTCTATTAAATTTGCATCAAAAGTGATTATTTCAGCACGCTTAGGCTCTGCCGCATGAAATGCTGTAGTAAATTCCGAGGCATCTTTAAAGCTCTTGTTATAAATTGCGTCATAAAGTACCGGAGCATAGAACGCAGCACTATTCTTTAAGTTATTTTGTAATGACTGTAGACTGCCTTCTGAAATACGCTCCTTATGTAACAGATGCCAAAGCATAATTGCCAAAGCATAAACATCAGACTCAAAGGGTGTGTTGAATTTTGTATTCTCACTTTCAGTTCCAACTGCTTCTATTGCACCGACAGCCAGTTGCTCACGATAATCGCCTACTGTTCCTGCAGGTTTAAAATACGCACATGCCAAATTAGAGATTACAACTGATTTCGATTGAGAGAGCCACAGACTATGAGAATTAATATCACGGTGTGCAACTGTTACCTTATGTAATGATTCAAATTGCGACATTATGATCTTAGCAATTTCAAGTAAATCTATTTCGCTATATAAACTTGCATATTTACCAATAAATTCGTTAAAACGAAAATGATTAGTCGGGAACTCAAACAATTCTGCACTTGTCGTAGTAACCTCATCTTGGTCAAACGGGGTCAATGACCTCAAACAATGGTTCCAAAGTTCTTGGTTATGAGTTTTTAAATATTGCAGAACATTGCGCTCTCTTGAAACTATTTGTCCTCGTCCATCTGGAGTTAATCCTTTCACCCCTGATACTTTACTAAAGTCCCACCAGCGAAGGAGTGCTTCATTTTTAAATTGCCCTTTGGTGACTGCATAATATTCTTTATAAATGCCGTTTGGATGATCAAAAATCGTATCTGCAGCTGTATAACCACCAACATTCAATGACCTAGCATTAGTTTGATTTCCCAAAAATAATTCATCAAATATATCGAAATCTTTATTTACCGTACGTTGCATCGGGTGGGTTATCGGAAATTTATCGTTGAACTCAGATGTATTGGCAAGTTTTAAGAAGTCATCCAGTGAAATTGTAAATTCTTTATCAACACCCTGTAGCTGACTAAAGTCTGCATTACCAGTCATCACAACAAGATATTTAATGAATGGTACTCGCCCTTTGTTAGTAAATTTATTCTTATATTTTTCTAATTTGTTCTGTAATGTAAATACCTTATTCTTTGTCACTGATACAGGAGAAGTCCCCATATCGCGATCACCTTTATACCAACGACCATTAACAGAAGTAACAGGTTGATGATTCCAATCTTTAAGCTCAACAATGATCACATTGCAATGCGTCACAATAACAAGATCGAATTCACCTTCTTTACCTTTTGAATTAGTAAAGCGAAATCCCGCATAACCTTTCCATGGAAACATCTTGCCCTGTTTAGTAAAAGCAGCTCTAATTTTTTCGATAGCGATGATTTCTTGCGATTGAAGACCGCCTTCCCAAATTTTTATGTCCAAAATACCCTCTTAAAATCTCAAAGTTGAAATTTATTAAATACTTACAATGAAGTCACTATAAATTGCTAAAAGAAATTTTTCTATCAGTATTTAGAATTAAATATTCAGCTATTTTTTCGTGGATGTTAAGAAATCAAGTACGGACAGTAACCACTAAAAAAGAAGAGTCTTTAGAACTTTTTGTAGACTTTAATTTTAGAAAATATTGTATTACAGGACAGGTTCATGAACCAATCAAACCTATATATAAGTATATAATTACATAAAATATTAATTTTATTGAATTTTAACAATATAATTAATTATGAAGTAGACTTTAGGTAAACATAAGTTAAATAAATAACACCTGTCATTTTATTCATTATTTATGATATAGGCTATACTTTTAGCTGGTCTTAGTCAAGGTAACGGATTGAAAGACCCTCAAACATATTGAAAGCCTTGATACACTTTTTAATAGCTAAACCTTGAAAATTTATAGTTCCTTTAAAATATCACATAAATTAAATAGCTTATCTCTAACTTGCTGCATGCTTACCAACTCATTTAGAAAAAAATGGCTATCTTGAATCCAATCAAAGTTTTGATTATCAAGTATACATTTTAATTGCTCAGGATATTCTTCTTGACAACCAACTTTAAAATATAGGTTAAAATTGTTTCCAGGTTTATTAATCTCAATAAAATAGTTCTTTTTATCTAAGACAAAACCTTTTATGACTATTTTAGCATCTTCTTCACGAGACTTGACGGCCTCATAGTTTATCGATGTAAAAGGTAAAAGTAGGTCTTTGCTTGTTTTAAGCTCAAGTTCTAAAGCTTTAGTGAAAAACTCATAGTGATAATGATTACGCTGAGACTGACCAAGCAAAATGGTCTCTGAATCATTATGTGAAATAAACCCTTGTTCACAACACTCAAAGAGTTCCATATGCTTAATTAGTTCATATCTCCAATCATCCAATTCGGTATTATGTAATAATGCTTCATCGCATATTGATTGCAAAGAAACAGCTACATTATTGGTAGTAAACCGCGAATCATCTAATACTGCCTTAACATAAGTTTGCTTTTTCTCAATAGCTTCATCACCTATACGTAATACTCGGCGCCAACTATGGTCTCGTGGGATATTACTTTTGGTACTTCGACTACTGAGTAGATTTATTCTGTCCCAAGTGGCTGAAGTACAATAAATACCTTTACTTAATACAGCCCTTTCCCATGCGTATCCAATTGATGAAGAACTTTTTTCTATTGCATTAAAGACATGACTAAGCGAATGAAAGTATCTGTTAAATTGTTCAAAGTACTGTTTATTAGAATTATCTTCCCAATCACAATGCTTGTACTCTCTATAAAATTCCAAAATACCAGCAAAATTTAAAATACAGCCAATTTGCCCATTAAAGAAATGATGTTTCTCCGCATTAATAATGGCCTCACGCCACTCATCAGATCTTAATATTAGATGTGCTTTTATCTTTTCTTCAAGAACCTGAGGTTGCATAAAAGCGGATACCTTACAATCTGCTTTTAAGGCTTCTAAAATTGGTAAATCTATCTTACTTAATTCATCAATGACAAAAAGTGCTTGGTAAAACTTACTCGCAGAATCCGTAATTGTATTTTCGACTAAGTTATAAATTACACGAATCCAATTCTTTAATTCACCCAAATCTTCCCCTTTTATCAAGTAAGAATAAAAAGAAAAAAAACGTAATTTATCATCATAACTTGCACCATTGCTGATAATTCGTTTAAAGGTTTCTTCTTCTGCGTAATAATAGATTTCAGCCATATAGAGTCGAATTTTATTATTCTTCAATCCTTTATTACAAATCAGATCGATGATTTGTATAAAGCGGATGATTAAATTCTGATTAAAACAGTTCAGCTCTTCATATTTTGACAGACTGGGTTCTTTTAAACGCCCCTGATCACCCAAAAGTGCATCCGTTGCCTGAGTTAAGAAATCAGTTGATGCTCTATTATTCAACAAGCATTGATACATGATAATCAAACGGAAAAAGTTCATAAATTCATCATCAAATGTATTGTCATCTGAGCATACATTTCTATAAGGCCAAAATAAATCAGCCCAATCAGTATCGATCTTATGAATAAAATAGTCATAGCCATTTACCTTTCCTTCTCTGAAGGAGAGACGATATTCTGGCCATGGTTCAGCACATTTTTTAATGAATTGTTCAAGTTTTGCCTTAAAATTTTCAAATACAGTAAGCGGTTTTCCACGAGCATTCATTTTAATATATAGCTCATCTGATAAACCAAACGAATGTAAATCCAAAAATTGGAAAGTGATAAATGGCTTATCGATCACTAATAGTTTCTCAAATAATTCATTTTCTCGACCAAAAAACATGTCCTGAATAGCATCAAGCATACAAAGGCATGCCTGAACAGTTGGATCTTGTTTCCAAGATAAATAAAACCATTGACAATCAATTATTTGCTTACTGATAAAAACTTTATTACTGTTATTAATATCACCTTTCACAAAATCACTGACCACCAAGGCATTAAAAAACTCTGTAGTACTAGGTCTTGTTTTATATGTGAAACGTGATTGCCCATCTTTAGAAACAAACTGTGCTCTAAAATCTTCAAGGCGATCATTGGTTGCAGCTAGGTACCAATGCAACAAGAATAAAGTGGTTAAACGTTGTTGCCCATCTAGTACAGAAAAAACTTTACTCTCGCTGTTTTCGTAATTACCATAAACAAAGTCTAGATCTAGCGGTTGCCGCAAAAGGCTATCCTGCTGGTTTAGTGCATGGAATAATGAGCGTAAAAACAGTGTCCTCACTTCTTCTTCTTCTGATCGACCTTGTGCATAATCGCGTTGCAAAATTGGAATTTCTACTGAATCAACTTGGTTAAACAAGTTATAAAAAGTTAAACTTCTGCCATTCATATATGCACTCCTTCCCCACAAAAAATGCCATAAAGGCTGTGTATCATCGCTTGCTGATGGTCTTGACTGTCCTTCGATTCCCAATACAGCATTTTATCGACCTGCTTACTGTAATATTTCAAAAATACATTTTTTGTGCATAGTGGAACAAAAGTCGCTTCTTTATCCAATGCAATGATTTTTGAACGTTTAATTGGGAATACTGCATTTTTATAGCTGCGGTTTGTTGTTCTATCCAACAAGGTTAAATTACCAATCGAATTATCGACTATATTATTGCCTCCTGGGTCATAGAAAGACAAAATACGCAAATAAATCGCTTCAAACTGTTGATCATTAAATTGCGTTTTTACTAACTCAGTTGCATCATTCTTAATGGCCTGTGAAGTCTCACTATTTCCTGCCGATCTTTCTTCAATATGAATCGTGTTACCATCAGAAATATAGTCAACAACATTCTCTAGCCACTTTATTTGTTTATTTTTATCTCTCGGCATATCCGAAGCTACAGAACGTATATGCTCAATATCCCAATTGTCCTGCTTGTATTTGTTAAACTGAAAACGTGAGTTTGTTATAGGGTTTGCTAACAAGCTGGCAATATTAAACAGTAGCAATATTGATCTTATCTTTTTGGCGTCAGTCTCATAATTCAGCTCAGATAGTTCAGCTTCAATTAATGCCTTAGATACATCATTTAAGTTTTTATTAGCAAAAATTTTTACAAATATCTGCTCTATAAGATTTTGGCGGAAAGTATATTTACTTTTACAGGTTTCGCTTAAATTGAATATTGTTTCAACAGCTACCTTTTGTGAAACCAAATACCCGACTAAATGGAACAGTGCTTTATCATTAAACCATTCTTCTAGGGTCATAAAGCATTGTTTTATCTTTAGCCATTCTTTGATCACATCAACTTCATTATCATTATTCTGTAGTTGTTTATTAAACTGCAGAAAGACTTTGAGTTTATCGTGTTCAATAATCCCTTCACTGCTAAGCCTTCTCGCTGCCAACGCCAATACAAACTCTATACGGTTAGATGTGATTGGTTGATTACTTACAAAATACCAAAATGCATCATCTTGTAAGCGCTTTTCAATAGCATCCCACTCTTGAGCAACATTGAGTTGTTGCAGATGTCTTACAGTTTGACCAGCACTGGAGAAATTACTGGATTTTAGAAATAGTGCTTTAACTAACTCGGCATTCACTAAAGGAATTTTCCCCATATTTAAACGGGTAAAAACATCGGTAACATTTTCTGCTTCAGCTAGTTGATACCAAATGATCTTCACCTTATTTAAGAACACCGATTCGATATCATTAATTCTATGAGCTTTATTCTTAAACCATGCTCTGATATTTGAATAGGCTTCAAAGATAAAATGAAAGTCAATATTTTGATCTCTTTTATTTTCATCTAATGAAACTAAATACTCACGACTTTCTGGGCGTGTTTCATATTCTAGTGTATACAGTTGTTTTCTAAAATCCTCGGCAAAACGGCTATTAAAATAACCAAGAACCAATAAAATTGTTGTCAATCGTTGCTGACCATCGACGAGCTCCCATTGCTCACCTTTTTGTTTTACAACAACAGGTTGCAAACAGTAAAAATCATCATCAACTTTGATTTTTCTATCACAAAATTCATAAACATCTTCTAATAGCTCAATAACCTGTCTTGCAGACCAGCGATAACCTCTCTGATAAGCTGGAATAAAAAATGACATTGTCAACAAATCGTTAATTGTTTTGAGTGTTAATTCATTATGATCAAGCATTTTGTTCCTTTTATTCTTAGGTTAGAGGAAGAAGCACCTCCCTCAACAACTTCTGTATCATAATCTTTATAAGTCTTTGTTGCATAAAAATTTAAAAATTAATCTTAGTTCAAACCTTTCAAATTTAAGACGTAACGAAAACGAAATTTCTAGTAGGTTTCTTCGATGATTATAAAATAACTCAATGTATTTTATAATATCTGCTTTGGCTTCTTCTCTAGTTTGATAGTTGTAATGATGAACTAACTCATTTTTCAATATTCCCCAAAAGCTTTCAATCGGTGCATTATCGTAACAGTCTCCGCGCTTGCTCATTGAACCTTGAAAACCATATTGCTCAAGTATATTTCGATATTCATGGCTGCAATATTGACTTCCTCTGTCTGAATGCACAATCAGTTCTTTGGTTGGTTTTTGATTGTGAATAGCCATATTTAGCGCATTACAAACAAGCTGTGTTGTCATGCGCTCATTTAAGCTATAGCCAACCACTTGCTTCGTGTAAAGGTCTTTTACCGCTGCTAAATACAGCCATCCTTCAACAGTCCATATGTACGTAATATCACTTGACCATGCTTGATTTGGTCTAGTCATTGAGAATTGTTGCTCCAGCAGGTTTTCATAGATCGCTCGATTATGGTCACTATTCGTAGTCCTTTTAAAACGCTTGTGTCGCTTACAATACAGGTGGTTCAGCGCTTTTATCTGACGTACAGCGTACATACTCATTTTTATACCCTGAGCTTGTAAGTATTTGGTTAATCGAATATAACCATAGCTCTGCCTTGTCTCCTCATGGGCTATTTTCACCAATATCGTCTGTTGATTTCGTTGAATCGTTCTTTTGCTCACGCCTCTCTTGAGCCAATCATAAAAACATGAAACTGAAACATGAAGTAATCGAGCCATTAAGGTAATTGGAAAAGAATATCTTTTTTGTTTCATATAGGCGTACCTTACTGACTTTCTTTGGCAAAGTACGCTGCTGCCTTTTTTAAAAATTCACGTTCCATTTCAGCTATTTTGAGCTGTTGTTTGAGTTTTTTATTTTCTTCGAGTAGAGCGTTTAGATCAGGTGAATACTGTTTTGTACCTGCTAAAGTTCCAGCCTTTGCTTTGGTATTCCAATTTGAAAGAGTTTGCATTGAAATGCTAAGTTGTCTAGCTGTTTCCGAGACATTGCCTTGATTGGCTTCAATTAATTTGATGGCTTCAGCTTTAAATTCTGTGGTGTAAGTCTTGTGTTTCTTGCTCATGGTAAACTCCTGATGAGTGTGTTTAGTTTACCAAGTTAAAACCTCCTGTTTTTTCAGCACACATCAATCCTTTTGTGAATCTTTCTATTCAACGTTCTATAACTTTGAACTCATCCAATGTGAAATTGATAACTTCATCGTATAATGTTGCTATCATTGGTGGCGGTGCAACAGGCGTTGAACTAATTACAGAATTAGTCCATATAAAGAAGTATCTAGCTGCAACATCTTTCAATGAAACACATAAACTTAGTATTCAATTTACGCTTATAGATGCAACAAACCGGATATTGTCTGCTTTATCTGAAGATATATCTAGTGAAGCAGAAAAAATACTATCTCAACTGGATGTAAAAATCCAAAAAATCATAGAGTTTCAAAAGTTGATGATAAATATATATACTTCTCGTATAATTCAAGAATATCTGCAAATCTTAAGATTTGGACCGCTGGAATCAAAGCACCAGATGTTATAGAAGAATTAGATGGATTTGAAAAAGATAATCTTAGTAGGTTAAAAGTCTATGCCACATTGCATACATTTTCTGATCCAAATATTTTCGCATTTGGAGATTGTGCCCACTGTCAACTTGATGCAAAAAAAACTCCTTTAGGAGCAAGAGCACAAGTTGCATCTCAGCAAGCAGAATTTTTAGCACAATCACTTGAATGTCGATTAAAAAATAAACCTTTAACTTTATTTAAATTTTCAGACAAAGGTTCAATCATTTCACTTAGTCAGGATAATGCTATATGAGAATTATTTAATAGTCTAAATATTTATGGAACATTTGCTAGGAAAGCGTATGAAGCTTTATATCGTATTCACCAAATAAATATTCATGGCGTTAAAAATACTTATCGTATTTCTAAAAAAGATTCTATTACTAAAATTTGCTAAGAAAATTTTTTTAGACCTCCTGAGTTTAATTCAAAATTAATTCACACTAGATTAAGGGGCAGTTTCTATAAAAGATTATTAAATATAAAATAAATATTTAAATAAAAATCATAACATTAAGAAAAAACTAAGTTTATATTCAATTTTTAATACAAAAGAACCAATTATTAATGAAATTATAAAAAATACCAGAACTCAATATGGACATCCTATCACCACTACTAAACATCCAATTGAAATACTTAAAAATTAAAAAATCTTATGCCGAATAGCCCATACCACCGTAATAAGTAGCAGTGTTGATAGAAAAGAAAGAGCACTTGCTGCAAAGATTAAATCTATTGCACGTGAATTTAAAGATAATCTCCCATCCAAAATAAACTGTACATCTCTGCCATCTAAATAAAATAATAATGACAGAGATATCCATACAAATGAAAATACAAATATGAAGCAGATTAATGCTAAATATCTGAGCTTCCATTTTCTTCTATACAAAAGATAACCAAGCATTAAAGAGGTTATAAAAAAAATACCAAAACTGAATATCGACATAAGAACCTCTTAAAAATTTTATTGTGCTTCACACACCCAAATTTGATTAACTTATATAGGCAAACGACACATATACGTACAACCTAGCTGAAGACTACCACCAGAATTAAAATAGATTGTTACGCCTGTCCCGCTATACACACCATTAATATACATATCGACGTATCCAGCACGGTATCCATTATCTTGATAACCTTTAAAACCTAAATAATCAGAGCCTTGATTTACTCCTGCACTACCGCTAGATACGCCCCCCTCATATCTACGCGAGGAATTCCGCTCATTAATATCATTTAATATTAAATTCGTAGTTTTTTTCCCTACGAGCATATTACCTGTTAGAACAACTCCAGCAGGAGTTGTTACTTCTCTGATCTTGTTGATTTTAGTACTTTGCGCCATATTTTTGACCGCATTTAAACCTTTTAGTCCCCACTGTTTTATAACAGATGTACCTTGAGGGATTACAGTAGGTACTGCATTGCTAACAACATGTACATCTGCTGCTAGAAATGCAGCTTTACCAATACCACCAAAAACAGCACCCACTACCATTTGCTGCCCTAATTTTTTAATAGAGAACGAGTTTGAAAAATTATCTAACATACTCTCGTCATTTTTATATCCTTCGTACACTGCGTTTAGGACTGTTTCTCCCGTATAAAATACGCCTCCAATTACAGCACCGACCCCCATTGCAATTAAAATTGGATTCTCACCTGTCATATCGACATACATGACGGGATTGTTTAATGCATAAGCATATGGGTTTAGGCCACCAGCTAAACCAATCGGATCTGGCTCCATATATCGACCTAATTCAGGGTTATAGAAGCGATTATGGTTATAAAATTGACCAGTAGAAGCATCATAATACTGTCCAGGAAAACGTAGATTGAATGTGATAGTACCTACAGGATTACCGAGACCAAATGCAGTACTATCCCAACTCCACACAACATTACTATTACTACTATCAATCAGTCGACGAGGAGTATTTTGAACATCGGTGACAATATAATAAATCTTAGTCGCCACCCCACTACCATAAACTGCTGCAACTGGTTTATCCCCTAACCAAATATATTCGACTAATGGAATTCCTGCCGTTGTATACTCGCCAAGTAAATGACCTTTTTCATCATAAGTGAATTGAACTGCTGTATTTATCCATGAACTTGTTACACCACTTAAAGTTCGCTCATCATTGGCGTTATAACTCATATAACGACTAATGTTTGTTGAAGTCCCTTCACCTCGACGTCGCCCAGCATAATCGTAACTTGGGACAATTGAACCAAGATATAGCTCTGCGTTTGCAGTGTAATTAACAGGCTGAGCTACTCCATTTTTAGTCAGTGAGGTGAGCTTATTACCCGTATAACCATAATCAGCAGTTGCCACAGGTTGTAAATGATTACCTGAAGCTCTTAAACTTAAACGATTTCCATTCTTATCGTAGGTATAGGTGATTGCATAGACAGAGCTTGTGCCATTACTTCGGCTTTCTGAGAGTATACGTTGTTGTGAATCATAGCTAAAATTATCAGTTAAATTATTGTTTCGCTTAATACTTGTAATACGTCCATCACGATCAAAACTATAATTGAGGCCATACGTAATCGTTCCACTACTATTTTTATTACTGATCTGATTAATCACGCCATTTTTAGCTGAACTATAAGCCCATGTATAACTGCCAGCATTACTTCCCCATGTCCAGCCCGTCATTTGACCACTTAAGTCATAACCAATGTTACTTAATAAAGCAGTCCCATCTAAAGTTAAACCTGTGAGCTGTCCTTTTGATGTGTTGTCATAACTATAAGCAAGCTTACGTCCAGAAGGTAAAGTTATACCAGTGAGTTTGTCGCCAAGACTCCATGTATAAGTGTTTGATAAAGTATTTGTGTTAGTGCCAAATGTGGTTAAAGCTTTGTTTGACTGGCTTTTGCTAATGATGCGATCGTATAAATCATAGGTATAACTATTATCAACTCCATAAGGTTTATTGGTTGTTATTTTATCCAATCGACTATAGCGGCTTGAGTCAAAAGTATATGTATCATCATAACTCAACATATCAGGTGTGCTAGAGCTACTATTTTGGCATTGAATACTTTTATTTCGCCCAATTTCATCTATATTTGAAAAACTACATTTTCGATTACCATATGTACTCTGAATTAGCTGATCGGCTTCATTATAGCTATAGCTCTTTGTACCATAGTCCTTATTGCTTTCTTGAACCAGCACATTCCCATTACGATAAAGATACGGATTTGTTCCAGATGATAATGCATCAAGCGATGTCGTTAGATTATCTAACGCATCATAGCTTTTAGTATCCGTATTTCCTGCGCCATCTGTATGACTGATATTACGATTCAGTGCATCATAAGCCCAGTTCTCGGTAATTCCTTGTGCGGTCTTTGTTTGAACTACATTACCATTCGCATCATAACTTAGTGTTTTCCAGTTTGACGTAGCGTCGGTTCCAATTTGTACTTTATTGACTCGCCCATTTACATCTAATGTCTGATACAAACCTTTAAATACTGTGGCAGAAGAGCTATCTTTTAACTCGTCACTACTAATAGTGTTATTATTAAAATAAGTTCTTATATTGACACTACCATCCGCATAAGCCCTTTTAATAATACGGCCTAAGTTATCGTAATAAAAACTTGTCTTTTCGCCATCCTCATTTACAGTGCTTGTTAGTTGCCCAAGTGCATCATAATCATACGAAACACTTTTACCTGTGATGGTTCCTGTAGTTGAACCGCTTCCTAGAACAACTCTACTCAAGCTACCATCGAGATTGTAATCGTATTTTTCAACCATTCCATTTGGATAGACAATTCGTTCAGGCTGCCCAAATGAATTATATCCAACGTATTGTTCTTTTCTTTGGGCACCATTAACTGTGCTAAAAACGGTCGCCAAATTACCATAATTATCATAGCTATAGTTTATTTTATCCAAAGTACCAGCGCGCGGACCATCCTCACTACTTAACAGGCCATTATTGGACTGAGTGATATCGCTAAAATAGGTATATGTTGTTACCTTTGTCGTACTTTGTGGCTGATTTGAAGATTGGCTTTGTTTTACTACTTGCCCTTTCTCGTTTACTTCATTTGTTATTGTAAAATTAGAAGTCCTAATGGTTGTAGGAATATTAAACCTATTCTCTGTCCCATTCGACAATACACCATAAATATAATTTGTTGTCCTACTGATACTTGAAGCAGATGCTTCAAGTATCTGCAAAATACGATTCAATCCATCAAAAGCATAAGCTGTAGTATTACCATTTTGATCTGTAATTTGTGTTGGATGGATTTCACTTGGTGCATACACAACAGTCTTAATAGGTCGATTATCTCGTGTTGTTAAACAAGGGAATCCTGCAACATCAATAATTGTCTTTTTATAATCAGGATGTGATGTATTAATTGTAGTGCTTGCCGATTGACTACCGTCAGGAGAAAAAAACATTGAAATCTTACTTGCATTTTGTACATCATCATAGGTAGTCGTGGTATTTAATACTTTGCTCCCACTACTACCAACGTTTGATTGCAAAATAACTTTTACTGAAGAAATTATTTTATAAATTCCACTAGTTATTACAACAACACTTGGGTGCTCGACTTTCCACGTCTGCTGAATTTGATTAGAATTATCTGTGACTGATTTTAATATTGGGCGTTGGGCAGCAACTTCTGGATTAGCAACATTATTATCTAATGCTGTTGCATAATGAGATAATGATAAGGCCGAATCATATGCATAGTTTTCTTTTCTACCATTCTTAGCATTTTTTATTTGCGTAAGTTGAGGATAATTTGTTATACCAGCTTGTACTGATGAATAGGACAAATCATATTTTTGAATATCACCTTGAGTCCCACTATTAAGGCTTACAGAAGTAATTTGAGAACCATTACGAATTAAAGATAAATTATTATTTTTGTTATCTGATACTTGTACTAAGTTAAGCTGTGCATCATAACTTAAATTTAGCGTATTCCCATTTGGATATGTAATTTTATTGAATCTAAATAAAAGTTCATTATTAATAGATTTAGAAACTGTAGCACTATAAACAACACCAGCCCGAACAACGGTCATAGAGTTAGATCCAATATTAAATTGAATTTCACCAAAATCTTTAGAAGCATAACCACCAACCATTCCTTCACCTGGGAGGCTTGATGCCTCCAGCTCTGAAGAAGTATATAGCCGATATAACGCACGGTTTTTCTCGCGAAGATCAGGTTCTGGATAACCAATTTCCGTAAAGCCTGTAGGCCCATTTTTAAAATAATACCGATGGCTATCATTTGGTAATTTAATTACATAATTTGTAACTCGAATATAATATCCACCTCGGGTACGATAAGTACCATAAAAAACATTGACAAACCCATCATAATTATCAGACCAAGAGTCTGCACCTATTGAATTTTCTTGATCTATTGTTTGATGCCGTGTCGCTCTGCGATAGGAAAGGCTGTAAGGAAGTGCTCCTGAGATCAATTTTTTATTATAATTAACCTGACCTGAGAGAAGATTATAACCTGCTGTACATGATTTTATATTCGGATCATATGAAACAACGGACTCTCTATCTACTGTATACATATCATCGGCAAAACTAGGTTGTGGAAAAATAAATAAGATGCTAAAAAAAATATATAAGAAAATTAACAACTTTGATTTAATTAAATTCATCATATCACTACCACTTTGATGTTATTTATTTGATATTTCATTAAGATATTTACGGTCACGACTAAGTCTGGTGTTATTACTTAAATCTGTATTGGATTCGATCAAGACAAGGTTCAAGGCCGCTTTAGCATTTATACAATCATCTCTTTGAAAGTATTTTGTAGTATCGAGATCACAAGTATTTCTTATTTGTTTGCTTAATTCTGGCTTTGTCTTGTACCAATTAATGGTTCTATCTTTTTCTTGTTGTGGTATTCCATCAGTGCTGTTTAAAACCTCTTTAATGGGATCACGGGTACAACCAGAAAATAAAGAAAATATTCCAATTAATAAAAGTATTTTTTTATATGACTTATTCAATTGACTCACCACCCTATCTAACCTTTAATCATCTATGCATTAAATATGCCAAATACAAATATATTATTTAGAAAATTCGAGTAAAAAATGCACAAAAACATACCAAAAATGCACCAAAAAAGCTCAAATTTAGCCTTATTTTTTACCATTTGATCGAAACCCACCTTAGAATATTAAAAATAATTAATTCTTATAAACATTTAATTTTCATATGCATATATAAAAACAAAAACTTCTAAATTATTTATAAATAATGAACTGATATTCCAATCTATTTTCTTATACTTCAGTTAGATAAAGCATCAAAAAGCTTAATTGCGAATAGATTATTCCACAACGAATACAATGAGTTTTGTATTGCTAATGCTTTGCTCAAATTGATGATGATCTAGAGTAGATTTACTCAATATGGTATTTGATAATATTTCAGTTCAAAAAATTCAAACCAAAGATGATCTAATTACAGGCTTAGTAGTAGCAGAAGCCCTCTCTAATCATTGATAAACCATCTCATTTCTATAAAAAAGCTTAGAAACTTGTCTTTCTTAACGCTGAAAAAATCGAACTGGCTAAGTTCATGAAGCATAAAAAAATTAAATAGTAATAAATTAATATAAACTTATGTTTTTATTAATAAATATTTATTTTCTTGTTGTAAACTAAATTTTAGGTAAACATAAGTTAAATGAAAGATTCCAAAGAACGGCACGCTACACACTGCTGGTTGATCGTGCCGCGTTTGACTACATTTAAGTAAGGCGTGATGAAGATACACTCCTTGAACCTTTGGTAACACCCAATTCAGCAGCAGCGCGAAAACTTAACTTTCTCCCCGCTGTTTCAAACGCACGTATGGTTAATTACTCATTCTTTAGACGTAATAAACATCTAAGAATTATTTTAAAATTTCCATGTATAATCAATATTTAAACGTAACTCATTTGCAGGTTTAAAGGTCATTGTGCTTGGAATATTGTTGCGGTAAGTAGAATGACGTACACGTAAATTTAAATCTTTAAATATACTTTGCTGGACTTTATAACTTAACTCCAAATCTAATTCTCTTTCTTTAAAGTGCTGCTGACCATATCCATTAAGTTCAATATTATCTCCTTTGCTATAACGTGTCATAAATTTTAAACCATTAGCAGCAGTATCTTTAAAATCATAATCATATCGAAGATGATAAACTCGTTCGTTAATATTCACTAAATCAGTACTCAAAGTATCAAGAAAATGCATTGGTTCACCTCCAGATAGATAAGGTAAAGCCGTTTCACCAAATGACTGCATATATCCGATACTGAAAGTATGATTAGAATTATGAATCCCCCAAATACCACTAAAATGTTGATTATCAATATTGCCTGCAAGTTCTTTGCCTTCATTATTGCTAATATATAAACGCATATCTCCCAATAACTGACCAAATTGAGTATCTTTCTTACCTTTAACACCTAAAAAAGTTTGCTGATAGACATCATGCAAATTTGCATAATATGCACTTAATTCCGTTTTATCCGTAAGTTTGTATTCTCCACCAAACTCATGCATTCCTGATGATTCTGCCGCTTGATTAAATCGTTTATTAGGATTTGCTAAAGTTATGTGTTCATAATTTGTGGAGTCGCGATGATTGATACGATCTACATAGATCACATTCAAATGAAAATTAGGTATCTCTGAAGTCTGGATCTGAATTCCACGATAAGTTTGAGGAAATAAACGTGCAGGTGAAGCAAATAAGACAGGCAATTTAGGCTCTAAAATTCCTACATGAACTGTGGTGTTTTCAAAAATTTTAGCTTTTGCTGTTAAGCCAATTTCTCCATAATTATTAGCTCGTTGATTAGTTACTTTATTTACAGGTAATAAGCCTGTTGCAGCATAATCCAAAGAGCCATAAAGTTTAAAGCCCGCATACGCCATAAAATCTAAGCCGACTCCCACATCCCCTGCTGTATATCCAGACTGGGCTTTTAAAATAAAACCTTGAGCCCAATCACGTGCAGCTGGATATGGTGTTTCTTCAGTGTAATTTCGATCTAAATAATAATTTCTAGCTGTAATTGATGTTTTTATATCATCAATAAAATCATGTGCATAGCTTATATTAATCAAAATAAAAGGTGCGTAAAGCCCTGTAAAATAAATTACATACTTCATTTGATTCATCCAAATCAGTTGAATGAGCTGTCCTTCCTGACAACTCTTTTCTTGGTTTAAATTACAGAACGCTTTAGAGTAAATTCTTGTTTTTGTTGTTTACGATTTTTGGCAATCAGTAACACCACCACAATTGCCAATAAAAAAGCACAAGCATAGTAGCTATAAAGACTAAGTGCAGGAATGCCTGCATCTAAGAATGAACCCGCGACTAACGGAGAAAGAATTGCACCTGTACGACCAAAACCAATGGCAAAGCCAACTCCTGTAGTACGTACTTCTGCATCATAAATCGTTGGCGACATTGCATATAGGCCAGCCACACAACCGTTAACAAGAACGCCTAAACATAATCCAAAGATCAAAGCAAAAGTTAAAATTGAAACACTATTTACCAGTAATAGAATTGAAATTGCCGTGAGTCCGAGAAATACCGCTTGTACATAATAAACTCGTATTTTGGCACTAATCAGCCCCACTAAAGCCGTACCTACAATTCCACCTGCGCTAAGTAAAATACCGACCGTAACACCTTGCTCAGTCGTCATCCCTGATGAACTTAATATTTTAGGCGTCCAACTCATGACAAAGTAATAACCAAACATCACTAGGAAAAAGCTCAACCATAGACATAACGTTGTAAGCCCAAGTCCATTACTAAACAGTTTAGTAATTCCTTGTTTTGAATTTTCGATAACTATTTCATTTGTTGGTAAATTTGAGAGTTTAGGTAAGTCTAATTTTCTTGCTAATGAATTAATTTTTTCCAAAGCATTCTTCGGTTGTTTAGCTAAAAGATAGTCCAAGGATTCAGGCAAACTAAAATAAGTCACGATTAACATCACAAAGGTCGTAATACCACCTGCTAAAAAGACTGAACGCCAACCAAACTTACTTATCAGCATCACTGCGATTAATCCGCCAATTGTTGCACCAATGGCATAACCCGTTGTTTGCAAACTGACAGCTAGGCTACGCCAGCGATTCGATGCATATTCGCTTGCTAAAACGTTACTACTCGCTAGGATGCCGCCAATACCAAGTCCTGTGATAAAACGTAAAATGCCTAACTGAAGTGCTGACTGAACTAGAGCAGAAAGTATCATGCCAATACCAGAAATCACTAAGCAACATAAAATTAAGGGGCGTCGTCCTTTTTTATCTGCCCAAGGCGCGAGGAAAATTGATCCCATAGCCATACCAACCAAACCTGCACTTAATAATCCCCCGAGTTGAGATCCTGTCAGCCCCCACTCTTTGGATACAGATGCGGCGGTAAAAGCCATCACCATTACATCAAAACCATCTACAATAATTAAAAATACGCATAAAATCACAACAAACCATTGATATGTATTCATTGCTTTATGATTGAGTATTTTCCTCAAGTCTGTTTCCATTGTTACACTCCTTGTGTATATAGTAAAAACAGGAAAAACCTCTATGTACCTGATCCATATACATATACCACGACAATCCCTGTGTCTTCTTACGTGAGTTTTTGTATTTTTTGATAGAGATCAGCTGTTTTGGGGCAACTCATCTCGTTTGAAATTCTGAGAAAAAAAGCTTAATTGTTCAATAAGCGATAGTTTTTTATTGGATGAAGCTTATCTATTTAGGACGCCTACAACAGATTCTTAATTATGCGACGTACACGATTAGCAGCAACATCCACATGAATATCCACCATATTCTGACTCGGAATTTTTAGCATGTTTTGATACTGCTCATTGATGACAACACGATCTTCATCAAAGGTATCTTTCGTCTGTTGAACGACTGTTGCTTTGATTTCTTCCGCTTTTTCAGGGTCACTCGGATTGGTCGCTATCGTCCAGAAATAGTGACAGGTCGTTTCTGTTTCTGGGGTGATGCCATGGAATCCACGCATATGAAATCCTTGGCGATTTGGATCATCAAGCTTATCGGTATTGGCATCCACTGCCCCTGTCCAAATAGTAATGTGCGAAACCTTAAATTCAATTTCTTGCCAACGGTCAACTTTATCTTTAAATGGATATGCCATTTTATAAGTTGGAGGTGGTTCAGAAGCTGGCATATAACGTACAACTTTAACGATGTTACCTTCTTGTTCCACTTTCATTTCTGCATTCATATGTACATTGGCATTCCCGCCAATCGTCTTTAAATGCACATATCCCAAATGGCTTAAATCCATTAAGTTGTCATGAATCAATTGGTAGGGTGCATCGTAGTGATAAACATCACCATCATATACATAACGAGCGTCATCATGGATTGTGTATTCCGGCGGCTCACAATTTGGTGTTGGATGCTCTTCACTGCCATACCAGAACCAAATAATTTTATTCCGTTCTTGAACCGGATAAGCTTTAACTTTGGCTTTATTAGGAATTTTATCTTGACCAGGAATCTCAATGCACTTACCAGTCTCGTTATAAAGTAAGCCATGGTAACCACAACGAATTCCACCATCTTCAATTGTTCCGCACGATAGTGCTAAAGCCCGATGACAGCATCGATCTTCCAAAGCAACAGCTTGACCATTATGATGGCGAAATAAAACTAGATTGGTATTTAAAGTCGTTCTAGCGAGTGGTTTTTCTGTTGAAAGCTCCTTACTTAATGCACACACATACCATTGATTTCTAGGGAAAAGATTAAGCATTTTTATCTCTTCAACGAGATCGATTTTTTTTGAAATTTGATCCATGAGTTCCTCCTAAATATCCATTTGCGTTATAGACGAATAACAAGTTGTTTTGATTTGCCTCTTGAACAACAAGGGGTAAATAATTTATTCGAGTTTTTTTCTTCATCTGTTAAGAACTGATCATGGTGTTCAACTTCTCCATCAATCACCTCCAGTACACAAGTGCCACAAATTCCTTGCTCACAAGAACAATCCACATCCAATTCATTTTCTATAAGAATTTCTAGGGCCGACTTATCGGCAGGAACTAACAAAATTCTTTTGGAATCTGCGAGTACCAATTCAAAGGACTGATCATCGGCGTGATCAACAGAATTACTAAAGTTTTCTTTATGGAATTGCTGTTCTGACCATCCATTTTCTGAAGCAGTGCGGTTAATGTAATCAATAAAGCCTGCTGGTCCACACACATAGATATGATGTTGTGAATGGCTGTGCTTTAAAATTTCTGATAAATCCATTTTAGTTAAGGGCTTGTCATCCATATGCAAAAAACAATGATTTGTAATTGGAGAATCAAGAAGTTGCTTTTGAAAAGCGGCGTGCTCTTGAGTACGAATGCAATAGTGCAATTCAAATGATTTTTTCTGCTGATATAGCTCTAAAGCCATGGATAAAATAGGGGTAATTCCAATACCACCTGCAAATAACATGTAATGTTCTGCGCGTTCGTCCAAAGCAAATAAATTCCTAGGTTCAGAAATTTTAATTTCTTTGCCTACAGTAAATTCAGTATGGACTTGTTCAGAGCCACCTCGAGAATTTTGATCTCTAAGAACTCCAATCATGTACTGGTTTTCAAGCTCAGGAAGTTTAACTAAGGAATATTGGCGGATGATTTCTGAGCTGACATGGACATCAATATGCGCCCCAGCAGCATACGTAGGTAATTGGATATCTTCAGTTGGTTTTAAGAGAAAACTCTTGATACCTAAGGCCTCATCCGCAATGGCCTCAATGCGGCAATTCATCATTTTGCAATCCTTGCATAGTGCATATTGTTGTTAAAATTATCATAAGCTCAAATTAGTTGCATTCGCAACTAATTTTTTCATAATTTCTTTTTTCTTGTTAAAATCATCAAAAATTCAATGCGTTCCTAGTATGAAAATTCAAAAAAAATTAGATTTAGCTCGCTATACACCTGCTCTAGTCACTTTTCTTGTCAATAAAATTTCGACAGGTTCAACTCAGATTTATTCTGAATTGTTTGACATCAGTGTGACGGAATGGCGTATCGTGTCTCTATTGGCTGTAGAACATCCAATTGTTGCTAAACGTGTATCTGAAGTGATTGGGCTTGATAAAGCCACTGTTAGTCGTTCAATTAATCGATTAGAAAAAGAAGGCTACTTATGCTTGAGTACTGATGAAAATGATCGTCGAGCTACTTTTGTTGAGCTTTCGGAAAAAGGAGTAAACTTACATAATCAAGTCATTGATATTGCACTTGATCGTGAACAAGAAATGCTTAAACCGCTATCAAAAGATGAAATAGAACAATTCATACTTATTCTAAATAAATTAAATCAAAATATAGCTGCAATGAATGAGGCATCTAGCCGAAAGTATCTGACAAAATAATAAAAAAAATATATTTATCTTCTTAAAATTACTTTCTCTGTCTATTCCACTAGGAGAGTAAGTTATCAATATAAATAAAATATATTTTAATAACTTGATTTTTTTAATAAAATCGAAAGCCCAGCAACGTGAATTATGATCATAGAGATGCACGTTGCTGACTTTGGGTTCTCATTGCATAACATAAAAAGAAAGGTCTAGATTTTAAGACACCAAATCAAATGGCAGAAAATTTTTACAACTCGGCTGCCTAGAATTTCCCAAGAGAATGTCTCCTGCTATTTCAGCACACATCGTTAATTACGCTTAAATGCTAACCCTCTCATTTTTCAACGAGTTCAGGTTATAATGATGGTCTCCCCAAATATAGTTGATCTATTATGAACGCCTCCAATGACCCTCTACACGGCAAAAAACTTGCTGATATTTTGGATGAGTTATTGGATTATTACGGTGGCTTTGAAGGCTTAAGTCGTAAAATTGAAATTAGATGTTTTTGTATAGATCCAAGTGTTAAGTCATCGTTGCGATTCTTACGTACCACACCATGGGCACGTGAAAAAGTAGAAAGTTTATATTTGTATGTCTTACGCCAAAAAGCCAAACAGAGACTGTAGCTATCAAAGCTATGATTTCAGTGTGCTTTCATGTTTGTTTCAGTTAAATAAGCTTTCTTCGATGTCTTGTTCCATAAACAAAGCTCTTGCCCTGTTTTATTTTTCATATGTGCTTGAGGATATTTTCCTTCAATCAGGAGTGCCGAATATCCAACACGATCATCAAACAGCATGACACTGCTCACTGTCTTGGCATTTTTAAGTTGACTCGCTTTTATACAAACCGCTTTTATTTCCTGATCATGTTTGTTCCATGCCTGCTCAGAACTTGCGAAAGTTACGCTGCTCATCACGACAGAACTTGCCATAAAACCTAAAATAGCAAGATATTTTAATAACATATGATGTTTTAATGCCATAATCATTGTCCTGAAAATTCGAGTGTCTAAATCTATACTGGAACAATCTCATAAGAGAATCTAGCAATTTATACATGTTGTAACAGCACATATTCAGGATTACACATGGTCATCATCTGTATGGCTTGAGCTTGTTTAAATGAAATACAATCCTGTCGATTTAGCATGAAAAATACCTAAAAAGCTTTCTATATCTTTTACGGATAAAGCCTGTAGATTTTCTACTGGCTTTAACGAAAATTTATCGTTTGCTCAGCGCACTGTTGAACTTTAATATTAATTTAAAAATTAGTTAACTCTTTCATATTCCTTAAGCAGTATCGACCAGAATTTATATGATCGATACTGATCGTAATTTAAATATATCTATTTTATTTCTTTTATTTGCTCTAGATTCCAACGATTTGCCCTCTTAAAGGTACCTAAATCGTTAAATCTGACCCCCATATCTCGCATGACTTTGTGTGCAACAGGTGCTGTCATTTGTCGAATATAAAATGGTTCTTTCACTACAAAATGATGAATTGCATGAGTCGACCCAAAGTTAAAACAGAACAATTGGAACGGCATCATCCACCACGGTGTTAATACTTGAGTTTGTTGAATCACATTGCCTAATTCAACATCACCATAATAATGCATGTTGCTTGTCACAAAGTGTAAGCAGAAGGTTCGCAGTACATTTGGTGCAGTCCACACCACAGTCAGAATATTAATAACATGCATAACATTCAGGGTTGTAACAGACCATGCAATCGGCGTATTTACTAAGCTTGAAACTATATCAACTGTATGGAACCCTAAAAAGATATACCAAAGAGACCAATGAATAATTCCAAGTGGAAAATAAGCTAAGAAAGCACGTTTAAAAATAACTTTTTTAACAGTCCAATTATTAGCAGCTATAATGCGTAACAAAACTGCAAAACCATTGTCACCGATGGCAAAGAAACGGCGTATGTTCCAATGCTCACCATTGGTTAACGCTCTTTCTTCTAAATCGACTTCAGTACCTGAGTTTTTATGGTGGTTAAAATGCAGTTCACGGCGTTTCCACGGATTAATTGTACTTGGTCGAGCTAACCATACTAAGCCCATCATAAGATGATGTGCCCATGGTTTTTTTCTAAAGTACATCCAGTGAATGAGGTCGTGTTCTAACTCATGGGTAAGAGATGCAAAAAAAGCAATAATTGGAATTGTGAACCAAGCTGATAGCTGATCATTGATATAGAGTAAAGCAGTAACAATCATTCCGATGAGCGAAACAAATAGAATCATTGCCCCTATTGCATTTTGATGGTTCAAAATGGGGTGACGCTTGCGTAAAGCTACACCTTCTGCTGCGACAACTTTTTTAATATGTTCCGTTTTTTCACTATCGCTCATTGCTGCAGGATTTTTATATATGTAGGTCATCCGTTATTCCTCAGTTTTCTCATGTCCCTACTTTATTTACATCTACTTTTATACGCTTAGCTCGAAACGCCAATCTATTGGCTATGGATGCCAAAATAAAAATATTCAGAACAAACAAAAGTTTTTTTAGTTTTGAATCTTTTATACTGTTAACAGGAATATGAGTCACAAGTTATAGGACATAACATGCCACAGACAGCAACAGCACTGGCTAGCTGGGTTAAAGCGATTCAAAAAGCGCTTGAGAAAGCAAGTGTAGATAGCCAACCTTTATTAAAACAAGCAGGTTTAGATGTTCAGGCCCTAAACGATCCAGATGCGCGTTATTCATTGAAAAACACAGCAAATTTATGGAAATTAGCAGTTCAGTCAACTCAGGATTCGTGCTTTGGCCTTAAAGTTGCTAACCAAGTAAATCAAAATACATTTCATGTGTTGGGCCATTCACTCATTACCAGCACCACACTAAAAGAAATGTTTTTAAGAATTATTCGTTACTTTCGTATAGTGACCGACATTCCTGAACTAGAGTTTTATGGCGAAGCAAAAAATCATTATTTCGTTATTCATGTTCCCGACGAAGTTCAACCCGAATCTATCGATGCTTTTGTCTCTGTATTTATCCGTTCAAGCCGTGCATTACAAGGTTCTTTTTTTTCTCCATTACGCATTGAACTGAGACGCCCAGAACCAAAGGATCTGGAAACTTTTCAGGGTATTTTAAAAGCTCCAATTGTGTTTAATGCACCCAAAGACATGATTGTGTTTGACACGGCAACAATAGAGCAGCCTTTAGATGGTGGGAATCCTACGCTTACTCAAGAATATGATGAAATTATTAATCGTTATCTTGCACGGTTTGATAAAGAAAATATATTGGCTCGTGTGAAAGTAAAATTAATTGAAAAATTATCTACTGGCGACTTTCAACAGCAAGATGTTGCTAAAAGCTTAGGCTTAAGTATACGAAGTCTGCAACGCAAGCTTTCAGCAGAAAATACATCATATAGTGAGTTACTCGACAATACCCGCAACGAACTCGCGTTGTCATATATCAAAAATTCAAGCCATAATATTACAGAAATTGCTTATATTCTTGGCTTTAATGATGTGAGTAGTTTTACACGTGCTTTTCGACGTTGGACAGATTTATCACCACTGCACTATCGAGAAAAGCATCTATCTTGCTTTTAAATTTCCAAAAATTTTTAGATAAAAAAGATGCATTCATATGCATCTTTTTTATCTACGTCTCATTGTTTATTTAACAATTCAAGCATAGACACTGTGGTGATTTTAAGCTCCTTTTTGAATAATGTTCATATCTAATTAACAAGTACTTTTGTTTTAACTAATTCTTTCTTTTCTAATCGATTCAATAATGTTCCGAACAGCGTTGCCATCACATACATCAAGATTGAATATACGGCTGCTGGCATTGCTGCATCTGAACTGGCCATAACAGTTAAAGCAATCGTTAACGCTAAAGTACTATTATGAATTCCTATTTCAAAAGCACAGGCTTTAGCTTGAAAGCTATTAATGCCAAATAAACGAGGCACTAAATATCCAATCGCAAGGCTACAAATACAGAAAAGGGAGGTTGCACCACCTACTAACCCAATGTAGTTCAGAAGTTTTTGGTAATCTTTTGCAATAGCCAGTGAAATAATAAAAAGTAGAAATATGATCGCGAAAACACGAACAGGCTTATTCAACTTCTCTGCCGAATGAGGTGAAAAGTGCCTGATCAACATTCCAACAACGACAGGAACTAAAATAATCACGAATACTTGAATGATTTTAGTAAGCTGGAGCCCTACATTTTGTTCACTTGTCACAAAATGTTGTAAAGCGAAATTAACAATGAGTGGCATTGTAAAAGCAGCAATCACTGAGTTTATTGCTGTTAAAGTAATATTGAGTGCGATATCACCTTTATATAAATAACTATATAGATTTGCCGTTGGGCCACCCGGAGATGCAGCCAATAACATAAGCCCAACTGCAATCATTGCAGGTAAGGTAAAGAGCTTACATATAATGAAAGCGATACTCACCAAAAGCACTAACTGGCAAAATAGTGCAATGAACACAGTCTTAGGGTGTTGTCGAACACGTTTAAAATCATTTAGGGTTAATTCAAGACCCATACCAGCCATAATAATAGCCAAGGCTATGGGCAAGAATAAGGTAATCACCAATGAATCCATTCTTCTCTTCCTTTTCTAATTTTTTGTGTTATTTAAAATTTATAACCAATTTTGAGCCCGTACCCAATCGAGTGATTACTCTCAAATTCACCAACATAAAAATCACTACCCGCCTGTGCTCCAAGTTGGCCTTTAGCATCACCTAACCAAAAATACTTGATACCCCCAGAAATAAAGTATTGTGATGTCGGGCTATATTGAGCGCCAACTCCCAGATTGTAATAACCCTTAGTTGGACCACCTGTCGAGACTTTATCACCTGCACCCGAATCCCATCCTATCGATACAGAACCTAACCATTTAGAAAAAATCTTCTGCCCAACCCCCAAACTTAACGACCATTGATCATCATAATAACGGACCAAATTAAAACCTTTAGGACGGCTTGGTGTTGATAGTACTCCTACAACTTTTGAAATTTCCCCAAAGCGGTAAGGTTGTAAAGCGAGATCACTCCAATTCACCCATCGTAAGCTACCAAATAATAAGGTCCCTTGCTGTAAACCAGTTTGAAACTCTAAATTAACTGAATCTGGAGATTTAAATTCTGTAGTACCTGAATCTTGCGTATTCGCTAATCTCGCAACAATCTGATTTAACGCAGCCTTTTTCTGCTGAGTCATTTGTCCAATAGAAATCATGTAATCTAAATGCTGATCGACTAAATTACGCCCTTGCGGAGTTTTTAACATATCAATCAAAGGGGCATTTTCAGTTGCATTTACTTTATGGGTAATCGCGGAACGATAGGTAAGTGAAACTTTAACGGCCTTTTCAGGAATTTGATAAGCTAATCCAGCTAACCACCCCCAGTCACCTACAGTTTTGGTGTGAAAATTATAACCATTATAAAGACTGAATACATTGCCTCTTAACTCGACCTGACTTTTAAAAGTTTGATAAACCGGCCCAACATAAAGATTCCAGTTTTTATTAGGCTGATATCCAACAATGAAGCTTAAACTCTGAATATCAAATTCTGATTTTGAATTTCCTGTGGGTACCACACTTGAAGTTGCATTTGCGAGTTTTGTAGTAGTAATATCTGGTAACATCACCATATCTAGTGGTGTTGCTACAAAACCTCCCACACTCGAATATTTAGTATCAGCACCAAATGGTTGGTCGTAAAGCAAACCAAATGAATATTGAGGTGCAAGCTGTAACTTTAAAGCAGCCGTTGGGCGATAATCTGTATTGGCTATATCTGAAATAGAATGGCGTGAAGGATTTGTTCCAGATTCCACACCTTTTAATTCAGTATCTGTCACACTCAAACTTGATTCAAAGTAATTATCTGGCTGTAGAAAAGCAGCAACTGATTGACCAGTTTTATCAAATGCCGCAGCATGTAATGAACCTGTGAAAATTGAAGTGATCCCCACTACTAATATTCTATTTCTTTCTGCAAAATTCATTGATCCATCCTGGATTTTTTATTCAGATTTCCCACTTTATGTATATTCGTAATTCTCTGCTTAGCTCCAAACGCCAAATCTTTGACTGAGAGTGCCATATTAAAAATGGTTTTCTATACTTGCCAATAGAAAGTGTAGAGCCGTACCATATCTACCTCTCTACTTGGTAGAAGTGATCATATTTTGAGACTTTTCTTATAGGGTTTGGTTTAGAAGGCAAATTTATATTTCTCTATACCCTCAATTTGTTATAATTATTGAAATTGCGGATAATAATTTAAATTTATTGCGTATTTATGAACAAACTTTTCAATGCCCTGTGTGTTTTGGCAAGCATTAAATTATTTTTAATAAATAAAAAAAAGCTTTTATCAATTGTATATAAACCTTTCCATTCGTCATTTTACTTGTCCTTCGTATAGGTAATACAATTCTGCATCTTCAACATTTCCACCCCAACTATATTTCTCTTCTGCGATCTTTAATAATCCTTTTCTTTCATAGAACTGAAAGTTTGAACTGTTATCAGTGAAAAGAAAAAAGTCTTTAATTTTTTTATCTTGCAGATAATCAATAAAAAGAGAATACAATTTATTGCCTATTCCTAAACCTTGATATCGTTCATCTAAGATAAAAAAATTCAATGACGCAGCAAAGGTTTTACCACTTTCAAGAAGTAATTTTTCATTTAATATCAATGTATCCAGATAATGTTCAAAAACCTTTTCTCTTTTGTCTGAGGTTATTTCCTGTAGAGCTCTATATTTTCTTATTTTCGCATTAGCCTTCTGTCTAATGTTATTTATGATTGATGCAGCAATTACCCCAACAATTTCGTCTTTATCACGAACTACAAAAATGCGCGAGGAACTTATGATCACCTCACCCAAAAAAAATTCTGCCATAGGTCTTACATTCTTTTCAGGCACCCATGAGTTATAATCCCAAGTAGAAACGATCATCTGGTTTATTTTGTCCAAATCACTATCAGTTAATTCATCTACCACTTCATACTCTAAAGAGAAATTACTACTCATTACTCTCACTCATTTAATTTCAATAAAAAATTGATCTTTTAGGGATATACAACATTGCTGGCATCTATGCCAAGTAACTGTGAAGGTCTTACAAGAAGTATAGCCTATCCTGCCAATTACAAGACATCACATGAATTTTCTGCCTAGGTCAGTATGGCAACCGATCTTTCTTTTGTTGACAACGCAACGATGGAAGTACAGTACGTGATTTAGCGTAGTGATCCCTACTTAAATAAATCAATGAAAGTAATTCATTTATGTTAGGCTGATCAGTTTTTCTTAAGAAACAGCTGCTATGACGTATACACGGAAATTTAGGGCAGGAAAGTTTCACTGGTCATTTCTATTGCCTAGATATTGGGGAATATGGATGGCTTTAATTCTTTTAATGATGTTTGCAATTCTTCCATGGGCGATACAGTGGCGGCTTGCAAATATCCTCTCAACATTAGCCTGGAAAGCGCTTAAATCTAGACGCAAAACAACGATTAGGAATCTTGAACTGTGTTTTCCTGAGAAAAGCGACCAAGAAATACAAGCAGATGCAAAACAAGTCTTTTTCAATATGATGTTGGGACTATTTGAAGCATTGAATGCTTGGTATAGTCCTCGTTGGTTCCAAGAAAGGATGCATATTCATGGTTTAGAGCATCTTCAAAATGCTAAAGAAAATGGTGTTCTACTCTTAGGAACTCACACTACTTTATTAGATGCAGGTGGCTATATTTGTGGTCGTTTTTTTGAACTTGATGTTGTCTATCGTCCTCAAAATAATCCTCTCTTAGATATGCTTATTAGTCGATGTAGAGCTACAATTTATCAGAATCAGATTTCTAAAGATGATATGAAAGGATTGATCTCAAGTTTAAAGCATGGGCATGCTATTTGGTATAGTCCAGATCAGGACTTTGGACTTAAACAAGGGGTGATGGCTCCTTTCTTCAATATACAAGCAGCAACAGTAACAGCACATAGACGGTTAATTAAAATTACCAAAGCCGCGGCAATTCCTTTATTTTTTTATCGCACTGGTGACATTCGTAACCCCCAATACCATATTCTACTAGAGCCTGCTTTGCAAAATTTTCCAAGTGCCTGTGAAGTTGAGGATGCAACACGAGTCAATCTTGTGATTGAAAACCAAATAAAAATGTTTCCTACGCAATATATGTGGTTCCATCGTAGATTCAAAACTCGGCCCAAAGGTGAAAAAAGCCTGTATTAATTTTCTAATCTAATAAATCAAAAGATTTAAATTTTATAAGAGAACAAAAAAAGCTCACATAACGTGAGCTTTTTCACTGATCCAAACTAATTAAATGACAGTGTGATAAAAGCGACTTGTGGTCTTTTACCTTGGTTAAGAATATAAGAAACACATTGGTCTTCATTCGAAACTTGAAAACCATGGCTTGAAATTTTGCTGAAATGAGCAAGTAGACCATCACCAGATTAAAATTAGTCTATGGACCAGATTCTAGGTGTGTTTTCTCTCTGCCTCACCGCATTTAGAGCTTGTCTAATAGCGGTATCAGCTTAGGTTACACTCTACTTATCGATATTTGAGAGATTAGACATACTTTTACTTGAGTTTAAGTTAGTATAGATTCCTAACAACGTAAGGATATGACATGTTCATCGGGTTTAAGATAATAAAAAAACAACCTGAACTTCAAAAGGACTTCACACATCAAGAATTTTCTAACCCAATTATGGAGTTTTGGAAATTTTTTGAGAATAATTCTCAGTATACGCTGTTGCGATATGAGCATGTTATTGATGGAATTCGGGCTATTTATTGTAATAAATAGCAAAGCGTTAACATCACATACCCCAGATAGATATTCTGATCCAACTCAGCGAATATTCTAATAGATAGAAGGTACGATCAGTTAACTTCTATTTTTTAAGGTTAACGCTTAGTGATCACAGCCTAGAGGATCTGAAGCAAAAATCTATTTTGTCGATATGCGGGCTGAGTCACAAAACTGATTTCATTCATAAAATTTACCCATTAAAAAACCCGCCAAAGCGGGTCATGTTTTACTCGATATAATAGCTATTACCATCGGAGCTATTAAAAACCCAATTCAATGTCGGGTAAATAATCTCACCTTTTATCAAAATATATTCAACTTTGGGACTCTGCACCCGAGTTGATTGAATTGTATTAGTCGTCTTTACTTCGGTGTAGCTTGCTTGCGCCCTTCTTTCTTTACCTTGGAAATCAATAATTGTAATGTCTTTTAGCATCAATATGCTCCAATTTAATCAATCATAGTATGCCTAGCTGCACATATATACAAACGTTAAATTATTAACAGCAGTAACTAATGAAATTCCAGAACAAGTTCAGCAATTTATTAACTACTTTAACTTACCAAGAATATCTGCAACGCGACTTGTCACTTCATCGGCACTCAAATCCTGACAGATCCAAAAGCTGTAGACTCTATCGTTTTTTACATAAATCTGCTTAACGTACTCTGAAGACTTTTTACTGTCGATCTCTCCAGCTTTAAAGTTTTTTTTATTCAAATCTACCGTCATTCCATCTAAATCACCACCAATACATAATTTCAATATCATCACCACTCAGATTGAATGCTCACCTTATCATATATACATCTGCTTTATCGGGCTGTTTGTGTAGAGCTTTGGCGAGGTCTTAGCTTAGCTTCAATAGGCAAGATGTGGTTGGTTTTTACCCCAATGCATTATCCAGCTTGATCTTCAACATTCGCTTAGCCTCTTTGAGCAATTGAGTGAGCTACTCAACTGACTGTGGGCGAATTACGACAAATCATCAGACAAGATAGCTTTCTTGCTTTCTTCGCTAGAAATACTTTTCAATAAATATCACACCTGAGTAATTGGATTTATTTAAAAATAAGATTTGTGATCTTTGTGTACTTGCCCTTGAAATTCTTGAGGTCTAGTAATGGTTTTTAAGCGATAGCAATCAACAAGTAATATTTATTTGATTTTATTTAAGAAATATTTCATAGACATATTCTTTGATTCATCTACATATCCCTACAAATCGCTCTTAGAGCTGCTGTAGTGTAAGTAAAATAACAGCGTAGTATGAGGTTTCCACAACGAAACATAGAAGATAAAAATTTCTGATTTTAAAGAGTTTTCTAAAAAAGTGACCCATGATCAATCACCACTATTACAAGCGAATGAACATACTCAGGTAAACACCCCTCAACCTACTCCACAACCAGAAGACTCTTCAAAACCAGAGGATTCACAAGAACCAGACCCAAATAATAAATAATTTATGATTATCAGTACCTTAAGATTCTTATATTGAGGTTCTGTTCATATAGAGGATAAATCAGTGCACTGATTTATTTACTATTCATTACTTTTATCACTTTGATTTATCTAGTTGCTTAATTGCATTCATTCATTGATTAAAGAAGATAGAAATAGCCTCTCAGATCTGAGGGGCTATTTTAATTTAAAGATAGCTAAGAACGACGAATTAAAATTAAAACGTATACTTAGCCATAATTCCAATACGGTTATCGCGATATTTTTCACCAGCAAAGGTTTCGCGCTGAGCATTGATATATTCTAGACCCAGATCAATTGGTGCTACAGGAGAATATATAAAATTGATCCATGTCTGTTGTACTTTTTCATTGGCTGATATATCTGTCCTACTACTCTGAGCATAGCCATTTGTATCATCAGCAAAAATTGCACCATAAGCGAGAGTTGTTCGTAAATTGGGGCGAATATAGTAGGTTCCACCGATCTGTACGGCATTAAATTCATTCTGTTCTACATTCCCATTCGCAATAGTAAAAGCGGTATTGCTCCCATAAATATAATGACTATTCCCTTTTACATGGTTGATGTCAGCTGATAGTTTTAGAGATTCAATTGGCTTATAGTTCACACCAACTGCAATCCCCCAACCTATTTTATCTGACTTTAGCGTTTCAGCTTGATATTGCTCAAGCATGGCCCGTAGCGATGTAGAACCTTTATTCTCAGAAAACTCATGCATCATTTTTGCCGTTAACACAGGCACTCGATATTTAATTGCACTGTTTGTCGCGGAATTATTGCCTTTTTCAGCAGCTAAGAAGAGTTGGTTTGTCGGTGTAACCTTGTAATTGTAACGAACTTGTGGATATTGCTTGGTGCCACCACCAATATTGGTTGAAAAGTCCATCATTTCAGGTGCATGATTGGATAGGAAGTTTGAAGTTGTTTGACCAATCAACCAGTTGTTATACGTCAAATAAGCATGACGAATGCGAAGATTATCATTACTTCCAGCAAAATCTACCTCGACTTTAGCGCCAATTTTTGCCTCTTGATTAAGCGTCGAAAAATCCAAGCCAATACGCGTGGTTTTAACGGTTGTTCTGAGTTTATCTTTGGCTTCGGCTGTACTTTTAGCTGCGGCATTAAAGTCGTTGTCAGCGCCTTCAATAATATAATTGGCATCAGCCCGCAAAAAACCATATAGATTGACATGAGTCTCTGGTTGAGTTGGTGAAAAATTAAAAACAGGCGCTGATACAGTCGTTTTATCTGTTTCAGTGGGCTTATATTGTTGTTGAATTAAAGCTCTCAATTCTTTTACTTCTTCCATGAGTTTTTGAATCTCCTCTTGATCGGTCGTTGCATTAGCAGATGTCATCATGAACAAGCTTACAGTCATTGCTAAACTATGCTGAATGAATGACGAACGATTAGGAAACACACACATGAAATACTCCTGTTGCGACTTGAGCAGTAAATTTAGATAAATTGAACCCAGCATCGAATTCAAATAAATCGAAAACGATGGTTTTAAAAATGATTTTTTTACGAGAGAGATATTTAGGATTTAAATATAACGATTCCGACCAGACAGATAGCCAAGAATACCGATCAGTATTGAGAGTAGAACAGCCATCATTAATACTGAATTCCAATTATCACTGACGCCTCGTAGTGCACCAACTAAGGTTGGACATGCCGCCGCCATGAGATAGCCTCCACCTTGAGCCATACCAGAAAGTGCAGCTGCTTGATGTACTGAACGAGAACGTAGACTCAAAAACATCAGCGCCAGTAATATCCCGCCACCAGATCCAATACCAAAGCAAAGTACCCAGAGTGTTGCCCAATTGGGAGCAAACATCAGTCCGAGCATCCCGATACACATTAATAGACCCATACTGATGGCAACTAAGCGTTGATCTTTCAGGCGGTTTACCAATGGACCTAAAATCAGACCAGGTACAATCCCTGCTAATTGCATTAAGCCATGTAAAGATCCAGATGCTTTATTGCTATAACCTGCTTCAGTTAAAATTGCAGGCAACCAGCTCACCATTGCGTAGAATAAAGCTGCATTACAGCCCATAAAAAATGTGACCTGCCAAGCAAGTTTGGATTTCCAAATATTATGAGTATGGGTTTCTGGTAGTGGGATCTGTACTTGTTCTTGAGTTTTATTATTGAGAATGAGTGGAATCCAAAACAAACAAGCGATGAAGGAAAATATGGCAATAACCATTAAAGTTGGCTGCCAACCTAAAATTTGAGCAAGAGGCACAACACTGCTCGATGCAAAAGCACCTGCTACAGCCATCGCAATAGAACATAATCCTGTGACAACAGGTACGCTGTTTGGAAAATCACGTTTGACCAGACTGGGTACCAATACATTTCCAATAGCGATACCAATGCCAATAATACTTGTTCCAATAAAAAGCATCGTGGCTGAGCCAATGGAGCGTACAACAGCACCCGCAATCACAACAATTAAGGAGGCGAAAAGAATTCGCTCAAAACCAAATTTAATTGAAAAACGTGCGGTAAATGGAGAAATAACAGCAAAAGCAATCAGCGGTAAAGTTGTTAATAAGCCTGCTGCACTGGGTGAAAGACCAAACACCAAACGTAATTGCTCAAGTATTGGCCCAATTCCCGTGATTGGTGCACGTAAACTCGATGCGACCAATAGCAAAGCGATTAGCAGAAAGATGGAACGCTCTTTATTGAGAATTGGAGGATTAGAGTTCATATTCATTTACCAAACTATATGCTATGCCGGCATGGTATGAGTGCTAAGAAATCGGATCATCAACATTCATACCGTGCAGCGGAGTTGACCGAGTTTCTTTATTAAGACTCGGTCAAAATCAAATCTTAATTCAGATTAATGGTGACCCATTTCCACTCGGTTAGGGTTTCAACATCGATATCTGTGCCTTCACGACCAAAGCCACTGTCTTTTACGCCGCCAAATGGGACATGTGGTTCATCCAGAATCGTTGGTGCATTGACATGAACCATTCCAGATTCAACCTCTTGAACAAAGCGGAATGCTTTATTGATATCTTGTGTGAAAATCGCAGAAGAGAGACCATAATTACTGTCATTGGCCTGTGCGATCGCTTCGTCTAAGTCAGTAAATGAATAAACAGATGTCACAGGGCCAAAGGTTTCTTCGCGGTACACCACCATCGATTCATTAACTCCAGATAAGATGGTCGGTTTACAACGATGGCCAATCCACTCTCCGCCCGTTAATACCTTTGCACCTTTAGCTCGTGCATCTTCAATATGATGGTGGACACGTTCACGTTGACGTGCAGAGATAATCGGCCCAACAGAAGTACTTTCATCATATAAATCACCTAAACCTAAGGTTTCAGCTTTTTTGACAAAACGGCGAAGAAACTCTTGTTCAACTTTCTTGTCAACATAGATACGGCTTGACGCCATACAGGCTTGACCCTGAAAGAAGAACTGACTCATTGCTGCAGCTTCTACAGCAGCATCAAGGTCTGCATCATCTAAAATAACCAGAGGGCTTTTACCGCCTAATTCTAAAAGTGCACGTTTCATTCTAGAACCACATAGCCCACCAATGTGCTTCCCGACTCGACTCGAGCCCGTAAACATGACTGCCTTGACCAAATCATGTGTTGTTAAGGCATCGCCAATGACAGCACCATTCCCAGTAACAACATTGACGGTTCCTGGTGGGAATCCAGCTTCATGGTAAATATCCGCAAGCAAGTTACTGATCATCGGTGCTTGTTCTGATGGCAGTAATACAACGGTATTCCCTGTCGCTAATGGAGACGAGCTTAGTTTCGCACTTTTTAATAGCGGTACATTAAATGGAGTAATTGCTGCCACCACGCCAATAGGTTGACGAGTCGTCATTGCAAAACGACCTAAACTGTCAGATGGAAGTGTTTGGCCAGAGATACGACGTGCCACACCTGCCGCTGCACGTAAACAATTGGCAGCATAGGCAACTTCGTAACGTGCTTTACCAATCGGAGAACCCACTTCTTTGACCAATAACTCTATGAATTTTTCTTCATATTTTTCCACCAAAGACGCTGCTTTGATTAAATAAACTTCTCGCTCCTTGGCAAGGGTTTTACGATAGCTTTGAAATGCAAGATGGGCACTTTGTACTGCACGATCTACATCACTTTCATCACCATCTGCAACTTCTGCAAAGACAGAGTCATCTTCAGGGTTATGATCAATAAAATACTGTTTAGATGCGGGAGCTATACGTTCACCATTGATCCATAAATCAATTTTTTTAACTTGGTTTTCAGTTGTTACAGACATTGATCTGTCTCCTGTATTGAGATTTTAGAATGATTAAAATGAATGACTATTTCGGGCATGAACTATTTGAACTACGCTCTTGAATCAGTTTGGCTCCATCAGTCTTAAACAAGAGCGTATTCTTGGCGTTATTTTGATATTGAGCCCAATTCACCAATGCATCGCCGTTTGGATTACCTGTTTTGATAAAGTTGGCCCAATAATTCACCATCGTTTTAGACAGCTCTGCTTGAGATGGATTCAGTTTGGTCAGGCTTCCATTGGCACCACGGAAGTCTTTAAAGAGATAAGCCAACTCTCCTGTATGGTATGCACCATAAGCAATAGAAATAGGCTTGATATATTGAGGCGCAGATTTGTCAGCAAATTCATAGCTGTATAAAGCTACTTTTTTAGAGAACAAGTCATTAAACTTTATCGTAGGACATACGAACTTGTATTTGCCAAGGTCCTCACTGAATGCTTGCGTATAATCAGTTAATGCATTCGGCTTTTTATTTTTGATGATATGTTTTTGGGTATTCTTACCGTACAGTCCAGTTAATGAACCAACATAGTCGTCATAATTCATTTTTCGACCGAGTGAATTTTCAATCACACCAGCAAAGAAACTACCCTCATCTGTATTAAAGCCATTAATCATGCTTGAAACATTAAACTCATTACTTTCTATCGATTGATAGAAAGATTTGTTCAAGGTTGTATTGTCGATGAAAAAACCATCATTGAATAATGAGCTAATGTCTGGTGTTAAGAACTGTTCTGTTGGTTTGCTCTTTAAACATGCACTGACCACAGAAGCATCACCTACACAATTTAGTTTTTGAGCGATGGTATGGGTCACTTGTTTTGCATCAGCGACATTTTTTAAATCAGCATGATAAGAACCACTGGCAGCGATGGCCTTTTGAAAAAGATTTTTAGACAATGGTGAGAAGATGTTGGCTAGGACACTTTGCCCACCTGCTGATTCGCCAAAGATCGTAATATTTTTTGCATCTCCACCAAAGGATTCAATATTTTTATTCACCCATTTTAGTGCGGCTTGTTGATCCATTAATCCTAAATTAATAAATGCTGCATCTTTGTTGGTCGTGCTGGGATTGTAGAAAAATCCAAATGGTCCTAAACGATAATTAATTGTGACAACAATAATGCCCTTATCAATGAAGTACTGAGAATCATACTCATTGGCAGAACCCGTTTGTAATCCACCGCCAGGAATCCAAAATAATACAGGTGCTTTTTGCTTCTTATCCAGACTTACATTTTTAGGGACATAGACATTTAAATATAAGCAATCTTCGGAATCACTTATTTTACTGAATCCACCCAAATTCGTTGTTGTTGCACAAGTATTTGCCAGATTCCCTGCATAATAAACTACGTCTAATTTTCTTTTTTCGACAGGTGCTTCCCATCGTCTTGCGCCAATTGGGGCTTCAGCATAAGGAATACCTTGAAATCGTACTAAGTTGCTTTCTGCAACACCTTGAATTTGCCCATTTGATGTATCAACGATATCTGATAATTCATAAGCATGGGTCGCTGTTATGGATAGTGTAAACAGCGTGCACAGAGATAATTTAGATAATTTCATATTTAACTCACGATAGAAATTTGAATGAGATATTCAATTAATACAAACTTTAACGACCAGAATTCTGAACAACGCCATTAAAATTTGTATTAATTGCCTTTAGTTTTCTATTAACGATTAATCCCTCGATTTGAATAATGCTGATTTTCAAACGGATGAATTTGATCTCAAAAGCATTAAAGATATTTTTATGGTTCGTACTCCAAACTGCATGAAAAGCCTCTGCCAAAGCACCTCGTCTCATCGTTTGAAACTCCTCTATACAATAAGATATGATTGTTCTGCTCAGATGCAGCTCCAATCAGGATTATCAGGGCACTGATAATATTGTCAGTATACTGATAATATTTCTTGTCGGCAAAGGATTCCTTTATCTATGAATGTAACTAAAAGTAACGAAATGTTTGGCTATGATGATGGCTATTTGGGATATCTATTGCGGAAAGCGGCTGGTGCGTATCGCTTAAAAATGGAACGTGTTTTATTAGAATTGAAAGTTACTTCAGCTCAATTCGCTATACTTTCAATTATTTATAATTGTCCTGGCTTATCAAATGCAGAAATTGCTCGTCTATCTTTACTTACGCCACAGACGGTCAATCAAATTATTTCTAAGTTAGAGTCGCAAAATTTATTAGTAAAGAAGAAACACCCGACGAATAAAAAAGTACAGCAATTAGAGCTCACTGGAAGTGGAGTCGAATGTTTTCATAAATGTAATGTCATTATTGAAGATCTAGAAGTGGAGATTAAAGACCAAATGCCACCAAACATTGAAAGTGGCGTTCGTGAATGGCTAAAGAACATTATTGAAAACTAAATGCGATGCCTAGACCAAGAGAAGAATCTATTTATCTTTCTTGGTCTTTTTCTAGAAATCATTTTAAAACGATGAAGACAATAACTTTTGACTCAGCAGGATTGCTTCTTCTTGTGTTTGGACTTGGTAGAACGATATTTTCCAGATTTTTTGATCCCGATCTAAAAACATGGGATCAACCTTTTCTTCCGCAATCTCAATCCACCCTTGTACTAAGGATAATGCTTGCGTATTTGCTTTGATCCACTGAATGGTCTGTTTCCATTGTGCTTGTGATGGCGATGGTTCATTGAATTTGGATTTTAGATCGCGGATTAATACGAAAGGTTGATTGCGTTGCAGTAACTGATCTAACTGCTGTATAAATTCAGCTAAACTACCTTGCTGAAGATGACTCACTTCCACTATCGGGAAATTTTCTAAATTTAATTCCATGCCATACTCCCAAAATTATTTAGCTGGATCAGACTGAAGTTCGTTAACTAAGCTAGGCAACACGATTGATTGTTTTGTAAGCTCTGCATAAAAATTTGCAATCTGGAATGGGAGAAACACCCTATTATTCCACTGAGGATATTCTCTATAAATCGTAGGTGATATCTTTTTAATAATCTGATTTTGGTTAAGCCCTAAATCAATTTGCTGTTTGACCAAGCTCTTTACTCGAAGCATATGTTGCTTAAATTCTTGTAAATCTTTAACTGTTGAAAGCTTGCCGTGGCCAGGTACGACAATCTTTGGCTTCATATCAATTGTTTGCTGAATCACCTTAATCCATTGACTCCCTTTCGAGTCCTCATCAGGCATGATCGGATAGAACTCTCTCTCGTATAGATCCCCCATAAAAACGACACCAGAACGCTGATCATAAATGATTTGATCACCACGAGTGTGGGCAGGCATCTCTTGTAGTGTAACCAGTCGACCTCCCAAATTCAGTACTTGCCGATTTGTGTAAGTTTGATCTGCATAACGGAGCTTTACATTTTTAAGTGCATTTTTTTCGATCTTCCCAAAAGCTCGAAACATTTTTAGGTAGTCTTCCCCTTTATCGATTAACTCATCATTTTGTTTTTTGTTAATGATATAAGTCGCGTCTTTGAATTCAGAAGCTCCAAACTGATGCTCTGGATGAAAATGGGTGGTTGTAAGATAAATCTTTCGGTTTTTAGCAATGTCTTTCGCCACTTGATAAACATTTTGACCATTGCTTTGGCCTATACCCGTATCAATAACGAGGATGGCATCCTTTCCCTCAATGATTCCTATGTTAGGTACATAATTAATATATGGGTCTGGGATAAGCCATACCCCAGAGGCAATTTGATGTTTCTTTTCTACTTGGACAATTGGTGCAGCCGTGAGCTGGTACTGAGTACGACTCTCTGTAATCTGATAGCTATTTGCATAAGCATTAAAACCGCTTAATGCTATGAGGGAAAAAGTGAGAAATTGTTTGATCTTCATTGTTTCAGTTTCCTCAATAATTTGAAGAAGTCATAGGATGAATTCATAATATGAGTAAAAGCTCACATTAGATACTCGCATTTAGCCATGGTCGAAGATATGGATATAAATTAAATAAAATCAATTAATTAAAATTTATCTCTATTTTGTATTTTTAGGTAATTTAGATATTACTCATATTTTTTGATAGTAATTATATTGATCGTTGTTTATAAAAATGAGTTAATGCTCACATTTAGGCTGTCTACTTATGACCATGAAATCAGTGTTCAAACCGAGAAAAGCACCTAGCCAAGGTCGATCAAAAGTGACTGTCGATGCAATTTTACAAAGTGCGGCAGAAATTTTGAAAGAAATGGATTATGCAAAATTTAATACGAATTTAGTTGCAGAGCGCGCTGGTATTAGTATCGGTTCGTTATATCAATACTTTCCCAATAAAGACTCACTCATTGTAGCATTGCATAAAAAGCATACGCAGCACATTGGAGATATTCTGCGAACTGTGATCGATAGCCAAAATGCCCAGACTTTAAAACAGCGAATCGAATCTTTGGTTGATGGTGTTATTGCTGCCCATTCATTTGAACCTGAGTTGCACAAATTGCTTGAAAAGAAACTCCCTTTCTTTGATATCAATAGCGTTGAAGATGAAACTGGGATTCGACAAGAAATCTTTCGTTTAGTTGAATTACATCAAGATGAAATCGTAGAAAAAAATAAACCGCTCATTGTTTGGATGATCTTACAATTATTAGAGTCACTCATTCATGCAGCAGTGCTTGAACCCCCAGTCAATGTGAAGCCGCAAGAGCTAAGAAACGCCATTATCCAATCGATATATCGTTATCTGACTAAAATTTGAATCGATCGGATATAGGTGCTTATGCGCTCTTGCCAGTTGTTTTTGAATTAGCTTCATCACAATTCAGTAATACTCAGCCAATCTCTCTATCCATCAAATATCTTTGCGCGATATGCACTGATTGATCTTGTTTAGGCTGGCATTGTAACCACGTTCCATCTGCTTGAAGCTCCCATGCTCTGCAATTGTCTTTCAAATAATTCTTTAAGCCATCTTCAATAATAAGTTTTTTTAGCTTTTTATCTTCAATTGGGAAACAACATTCAATTCGAGAGAACAGATTTCGCCCCATCCAGTCCGCACTGGCACAGTACAACTTAACTTCACCATCGTTGTAAAAATAATAAACACGGGTATGTTCTAAATAACGTCCTACGATTGAGCGGACTCTAATATTTTCTGAAAGCCCTTTCACTTGTGGTCTTAAACAACAAATTGAACGAATAATCAAATCAATTTGCACACCTGCCTGCGATGCTTTATAAAGTGCATTAATCAGTTGCGGTTCAGTCAATGCATTTACCTTGATTATGATCTGCGCTTTTTTACCCGCTTTACTATTTTCAATTTCCTGTTGTATTAATTCGATAAGTTGGGAATGTAAGGTGAATGGAGCATGGAAAAGTTTTTTTAATTTTGCCATTTTCCCCATTCCTGTTAACTCCTGAAAAACTTTATGTACATCCTCACAAATTTCATCATCACTGGTTAATAGGCCATAATCGGTATAAATTTTTGCATTGGTCGCGTGATAGTTTCCTGTGCCTAAATGCACATATCGTTTGATTCTGTCTTGTTCTCTGCGTACCACCAGAATCATTTTTGCATGGGTTTTATAACCAACAATCCCGTATACAACGACTGCACCCGCTTCTTGAAGTACATTGGCTACTTCAATATTTGATTCCTCATCAAAACGTGCTCTTAATTCAATAACGGCTGTTACTTCTTTGCCATTTCTTGCTGCTTCTGCAAGAATTTTTACGATCTCAGAGTCGGCACCACTCCGATACAACGTTTGTTTAATCGCAAGTACTTTGGGGTCATAGGCTGCGTCTCTGAGCAGCTTGATCACAGGGGTAAAGCTATCAAATGGATGGTGTAACAATACATCGCCTGCTTGAAGCACATCAAAAATTGGCTTTTTGGTATAGAGCACTTTTGGGATTTTTTGTTGGTAGGGTTGGAATCGTAATTCTGGTAAATCAAAATTGGAAATGAAACGAGCCAAATTGACAGGACCATCAACAAAATATAAATGTTCTTTCTCTAGCTCAAATTGTTCCAACAAATAATCGGCAATATGCTCAGGACAGTTTTTATTGACTTCCAATCGAACGGCGCGTCCAAAACGTCTTGCTGATAATTCTCCTTTGAGCGCAATCGCCAAGTCTTCAACATCTTCAGATACGGTTAAATCGGCATTACGTGTCACACGAAATTGATAGCATCCTGTTGCTTTCATGCCAGGGAACAAATCTGCTATATGTTCCTGAATAATCGCAGAGAGTAAAATGTAATGTTCTGAATTACCTGAAATTTGAGGTGGTAATTTGACCAATCGAGGTAAGGATCTCGGTGCCGGTACGATGGCTAAATCAATTTCTCGTCCAAATGCATCTTTTCCTTCTAAAGTCACTATAAAATTCAGACTTTTATTAACCAATCGAGGAAATGGATGTGCAGGATCTAAACTAATCGGTGTGACAACAGGTTGTACTTCATTAAAAAAATAATTTTTAATCCATGCCTTATGCTTTTCTAGGATGTCAGCATATTGGATGTAATGAACTCCATGACCTTGCAATTGAGGGAGAATGGAATGGTTTAATATTTCATATTGTTGTTCTACTGCCTCATGAACGACTTTAGAAATTTGTTGTAATACGTCCGTGAGAGGGGTCCCTTCGGGCCCTACCGTCTGAGTCGACAAATTCATTTGTTGTATTAGGCTTGCAACACGGATTTCAAAAAACTCATCCAAATTGCGAGAAAAAATAATTAAGAAATTAAGGCGTTCCAGTAGTGGATGCCCATCATCTTTTGCCTGTGCAAGCACTCGTTTATGAAACTCTAATAATGATAACTCTCGATTTATATAAGTTTCCAAACAGTGTTCCTGACCATTTGTTAGTGCATGCATAGAAGTCATGAGTTACTCTATATTTTATAAAAAGTGATTTTTCTAATACGCGATTAGACGTAAATTTTTCCATTGTTTATTTTGTGCCGATTACATTGCAGATTAATGAAAATCCCATTTGTTTATTCAATTATCTAGAATATATATAAAATCACTTACCAAAATAAATTATTAAAAAATCAATAGCATAAATTAAAACCACTAAATAAGAGTTAAGCTTACTGAATATAAATGTACATACGACATTTCTCTAAAGTTACTTGTATAATGAGCTATGATCTATTTTTAATTCTGATATGAAAAATCCCTTTTCTGACAATACCCAAATTAAAACGGTTTCTAGTTTTTCTGAGCTTATCAATAGCCATTTTCAAGGTGATATGAATGCCCTTTGCTGGTATAGAAATTTGGTTGGTGATTTTGAAGAAGTTGTGAATAAACTTGAATTAAAAGAGAATATTACAGAGGTTTCTGTTGAGAATCTTTTGGCATTACAACTTTCAGAAAAAGGCGATTTTGCAAGAGAAAGGATATTAACTGATATACAGCTACTGACTGATTTAGGCGCATCGCCGTGCCTAAATTTACTTAAAAGTTATGAGCGCGATGAAGACCTCGATTTCATTTCAACCGATGTATATTCATATCATGTGGATCGATCACCCATCGAAACTGATACTTTTTTATGTACTTATCATGGTCCTGCAAGTGATATTCTGGCTCATGATCAAGTTGAGCAAAAGATTTTGATCCCAGAAATAAGAGACAAACTCAAGAAATTATATAATGGTCCAGATGCTGAGTTTGAAACGTTCCTCTCAGAGTATTTCTTTGATTTGCATTATCAACCTAAGCCAAATGTAAACCCAGTGAATTTAGGCGTAGGACATCTTTGGCGTTTAGCAGTTGATCATCCAACGCAACAAGTCCCACCATGTGTGCACCGAGCACCTGCTGAGAAAGACGGCGAGTATAGACTGCTATTAATTTGCTAAGGTTTTACCAAATATTGATCTAGATTTTTAAGTGCCAAGCTGATGTTTGATAATAGCACTTGTTCTGAATAACCATCTCTTGCCTGTACAGATAAGCCATGTAAAACCAGCCCATAATATTGCCCTAATTGTTCAGGATCGGCATCCTCCTGCAATTGACCATCCCGTTTAGCTTGCTCAAAACGTTGAATCAGACCTTCAACACGCTGAATACGCTGCTGTTTCATCCAGACGATAAGGTCTTGATTTTCTTCACTTAATACACTTGCCGAAGAAACAACCATACAACCATACGCATGATTTGTTTGAGTGTATAACTTGATCGCTTCTTGAAATAATTGGGTCATTACCGCTTTGATATTTTGCTGCTGCAATGCTTTGACTGCAAAGCCACCTTCATGTTCTTCGTAATGTTTAACCGCCTCTCTGAAAAGCGCTTCTTTTGAACCAAATGCTTTGTATATACGCGCTGAAGCAATACCCAAAACCTCAACTAAATCTGACATGGATGTTCCTTCATAGCCATGCTGCCAGAAAAAATCCCGTGCTTTGACCAACGCTTTTTCTCTATCAAACTCTCTTGGTCGACCCGCCATAGTGCTTCTTTTTTCAAACTTAGTGTTTTTTATTATTAATCGGAAAAAAATTTTTCGCAAATAAATCAATATGATTTGTTGTATCTAAAGCCAATTTTCAACATCCATTTAAAAATGAGTTGTTTTTAAATAATATTCAGCCTATTGTTTGTCGATCGACAACTAATTGAGTTTCAAAGATGCAAACAATCAAAGGCCCCAGTATTCACCTTGCCCAATTCAGTGATGATGTTTTTCCATTCAACAATTTAGCAAGTATTGCCGCATGGGTGACGGATCACGGTTTTAAGGCTGTTCAACTGCCTGCTTGGGATAAACGATTATTTGATGTCAATTTAGCCGCAGAAAGTCAGAATTACTGTGATGAGATCAAAGGTGTTTTAGATCAAAACGGTTTGCAAATTAGTGAGTTAAGTACGCATATATTTGGTCAGTTAATGGCGGTTCATCCTGCTTATGACGCTTTATGTGATGGTTTTGCACCCTCATATTTGCATGGCAAACCAACAGAAAGAACCCGATGGGCTGAACAACAGATGTTAGCTTCGGTTCAAGCGTCTGCGCGTCTAGGGTTACATGAGATGGGAACTTTCTCTGGTTCTTTAGCATGGCCTTATATCTTTCCCTTCCCGCAACGTCCTGAAGGGCTGATCGAAACAGCTTTTGATGAACTTGCTCGCCGTTGGACTCCGATCTTAAATGCCTGTGATGAATACGATGTCAATCTTTGCTATGAAATTCATCCTGGTGAAGATCTGCATGATGGCATTAGCTTTGAAATGTTTTTAGAACGCACCAATCATCACCCACGTTGTCAGATCTTGTTTGATCCTAGCCATTTTATTCTTCAACAACTGAACTACTTAGAATACCTAGATATCTACAAGGACTTCATTCGTATGTTCCATGTAAAAGATGCCGAGTTCACACCGTCAGGTCGTCAAGGTATGTACGGTGGCTATCAAAATTGGGGAGATCGAGCTGGCCGCTTCCGTTCTACAGGTGATGGTCAAGTTGATTTTAAATCGATTTTCTCAAAATTAGCACATAACAACTATCAAGGTTGGGCAACTTTGGAATGGGAATGTTGTCTAAAAAATAAAGATGATGGCGCACGTGAAGGTGCTTAATTCATTAAACAAAATATTATCCATGTGACCGATAAAATATTTGATGACTTTGCAGCTGCACCCGTAAATCAATCACAAATCAACCAATTATTGGGCATTTAAGCGTAGAACGAGAAATAATGATGACGACGCACACTGAAAAATTATCAAATCAATTTAATCATCACTACATCCATATTGAAGCTAAAAAATTACATTACGTATCTGTAGGCAATGGGCCCGCTGTTTTACTGATTTCGGGGTGGCCACAAACATGGTATGCATGGCGACACGTCATGGCTGAGTTGGCTCAGCATGGTTATCAAGCGATTGCGGTTGATCCACCTGGGACGGGATATTCAGCTCCACTTGATGGTCATTATGATACTGGACATATTGCAGCCATTCTATCGAGTCTGATGTCCGAACTTGGACATCATCGCTATGCCGTTATTGGGCATGATATCGGAATGTGGGTTGGTTATGCACTCGCCTGCGATTTTCCTGAATCAGTCACTCGTCTTGCTGTCACAGAAGCTGTAATTCCGGGGTTGGCTCCTCCGCCCCCAATTTTTGTTCCACCTGAACAGAATATTTTTCTCTGGCATTTTATGTTTAATCAGATTAGCGATTTGCCTGAAGCTTTAGTGATGGGCCGTGAAGAAACCTATCTCAATTATATTTTTGATAAATGGTCATGGCATCGAGATAAAGTTGCTGCTGAAACCTATATAGAGGCTTATAAAGTTTCAGGGCGTTTAACAGCAGGTTTTAATTACTATCGTGCCATCCCTGAAACTATTCGTCAGAATAAAATTAGGGAAACCAAAACTTTAAATATGCCCGTATTCGCAATCGGTGCAGAGCATGCGACAAATGATGCACCTTATGAAACCATGAAAAAAGTGAGTACTCAGTTATCCAGTGCGATTGTCAAAGATTGTGGTCATTTCATTATGGAAGAACAACCAGAAGTATTTTGTTCATTGATTCTTAATTTTTTAGAGCAGGAAAAAGCAAGATGACTTTAGATATTGAAATCGAAAATTGGCTTAAGTCTCAGTCTGCATTACCCGCTGCAAACACATTCGATGAACTGAGAGCACAGGTAAATCAATCGATTATCCTACAACAAGGCGTTGAACAAGACTCATCTTATCAACACAGCTTTAGGGTGATGACTGAGGATCAAGCAGAAATTGAAGTTCGTGTTTATGTTCCTTATGTTTTAGAACATGTGCAACAACGCCCAGCGATGGTGTTTGCTCATGGTGGTGGATGGTGTCTTGGCAGCCTAGATGCATGGGACCGTGCTTGTCGTTTATTGGCTGAATCAATGGTGCAAGTGATATTCTCCGTCGACTATCGTTTAGCGCCAGAAGTTAAATTCCCAATACCATTAACCGATTTTTTTACGGCACTGTCTTATATTCAGGAAAATGCTTCGGTATTTGGTCTTGATAAAAATCGTATTGCAGTGGGTGGAGACAGTGCTGGAGCAAATATTGCAGCAGCGGCCTGCCTACTGGCAAAACAACATCCTGATATTAAAATCAGTCATCAACTGCTGTTCTACCCAGCATTAGATGCCACCATGAGTAACGCTTCTTATCAAACATATGCACAAGGCTTTGGTTTAACGACGACAACCATGGCGTATTGTTGGGATCAATATGTTAATGCTGAGGCAGACAAAGTAAATGAGCTTGTCAGCCCTTTGCTTGCGCATTCATTACAAGACTTACCTGATGCCACAATTTTTGTATGTGAATACGATCCACTTCGACATGATGGTGAAAAGTACGCAGAGAGATTGCAAGCTGCTGGCGTTAATGTGAACTTCCATTTGTTAGAAGGCATGATTCATGGGGTTATTCATATGTTAGCGATCACATCAGCTGCGAAAAGGATATATGATAAAGTCCGAATCTAAATAATGGTGTGCGTTTAATGACTTAGCCATTTTATTTGTTTAATCGTCCTATATCGATGCAGGTATAGGACGATTTACTTTCAACTCATAAGAATAAAACACGCTCTAAACCAGTTTCTTGTCTCGATAGTGCTGGATAAAGTGATCAATTTTAGGAGGAATTTCACGATATTGCTTCTTGATCGCCAGTTCCATCAATTCTATTTGGACTTGCTCTTGTGCAAGCATATAGTCTAGAAACTCACGATCTGCTTCTGTTCCTTGGGCATGGACTTGTTTTAAATCCTCCATATAAACTTTGGTTTTTGCATAAACCAGTTTAAGTAATTCATCCAATAAGAAAGATGGCGTTGAACTAATCAGTGATGCTTTTGCCTTAGTCAAAAAAGATGGTGTTGCATCGAGGCCTAACCTCTCTGCATATGCAAAATAATGTGGCGTATTGAATCGTTCTAAACTTCCATAGGCACTCCAGAAAATATATTCTTGTGTTCCCTGTACGCGATTGGCGATACGTACAATTGCGCTAAGCGCAAAAGCACGATTTTGCAATTCATAGTGAATTCCATTTAGAAACTGTTGAGACCGCATATTTATTCCTTACTCATCAGAATGAAGGTCATGTAATTCAAGGTGTTTACTGAATAATCACAGACTTAAGGTCTGTTTGTGAATAATTTCTTTGGCAGCGCGTATACCTGACTGTAAAGCACCATCTAGATAGCCACTCCATTCGGTTGCTGTTTCTGTACCCGCCCAATGAATTCGATCGACAGGCTGTCTGATACAATCGCCATAAGTGGTCATCACCCCTGGTGGCATATGTGCAACATATCCCCCTTGAGACCACTCTTCGGTGAGCCAGTCTTGTTCTATATACTCCAAAGGATGTGCTGCTTGTTGACCAAAGTAATAAACAAAATCTGCAATGACCCGTTGACGACGTGCTTCAACATCCAGCGAACTTAACTCGATTGCATAATCACCTTCGATCAAGCCTAGTAAAACACCATGATTTGCCCCTTCTGGAGATTGATCAAACACAACGCTGACAGCTCGATCTGTCGCAACCACAGCACCATTTAAGTTTTGTTGCTTCCAAAAAGCGTTGCTATAGGCCAAATGGACTTTGATCACAGCACCCATGGTCATACTTTGTAATAAGCGTTCACGCTTTGTAGGTAGCGGTGGTGTGTAATGAATTTTGGATGCAAGTACAGGCGGTGTGGCAATGATGATATTTTTTGCCTTATAGCTTTGGGTTTTACACACAACTCTGACATGATCTGCATGCTGCTCAACAGCTAAAACGGGTGAATTTAAGATTAAATGCTCTTGTAATTGATCTGCAATCAGCTTGGAAATTTGCCATGCGCCACCGATGAATTTATCTTGCTGTGCCCCACCTTCAGTTGAGATGAGAACTTCAAGTCCATGCCCTTGTCTAAAATATTCAAGGAAAAACAGATAGGACAATTGAGAGGTGTTACAACAGAAGAGTGCCCCTACGATGGTTCGCATAAAGTCTCGCGCACCGTCTGTACGCACATGCTTTAACAGCCAACTTTCAACCGACTCAGCATCCAATTGCTTCGCTTGTGCTGCTAACCAAGGTTCTCCATTCGGCAATGTTTGAGCTTCTTTATTCCAACGGCGCTCAAGTAGCGCAATTTCAAGCAGTGAAGCAATTGGGAGCTTGGGGATATTGGAGCGATATGATTTAACTAAACCATTACGACTAACCAAGCTCGCACCTTTGATAAATTGAGGATAGGTTTTGACACCCAGTTCTTGTGCCTGTGCCAATAACAGTTTTTGTTGCGGACCAACCCACTGCCCACCTAGATCAATGGTTTCTCCATAGATTTCACCTGCTTTTGAGCGCCCACCGACACGATCACGCGCTTCTAAAAGCAATACATCTTTACCCGCTTTCTTCAATTCCAGTGCTGCTTTTAAACCTGCCAAACCAGCACCGACCACGATTACATCCCAGGTTTTTTCAGTTGTTTGAGTATCCATCATTATTTCCTGCTATTAAAATTATCATCCATATTTTAATGAACGCGTTCATTAAAATTAAATTTGATTTTATGGAACGTGTTCACTAAAATCAATAGCTATGGAAAATAATCAAACAAAAGCCCCCCGCCGTGGACGTCCTCCGCGCAGTCAGGAACAAATCGAAGCCAATCGAAATGTAATTATTCAGGCGGCCAGAGACCTATTTGCAGCACATGGATACGAAGGTGTATCTATGCGTAAAATTGCAGCCCAAGCAGACTGTTTACCTGCAACGCTCTACACCTTATTTCCGAGTAAAAGACAGTTACTGCACCATATTTGGGAAGTGATTTTTTTAGATTTAATGCTTGAGCTGGAAGAATGCTACAACAACAGTCCTGAATCAGAACGACTCGAAAAGCTGTGTACTGCTCAAGTTGATTTTTGGTTAAATCGACCAAATGATTGCAGAGCAATTTTCCTCATTGAAGATCATCCACAAAATGCTGAGGAACATTATTTTGTCGATGCTTCACAAGCAGTTCCGCAATTAGAAATTTACACGCGTGCGATTAAGGAAGCACAAGCCCGTGGTGAAATACGTGCAGGTGATGCGAACGAAATCAAGAACGTTTTACTCTGTAGTATGTTAGGGATTACCTTAAGTCTAATTGGTATTCCAGAATATCCTTGGGGAAATCCGAATACTTTAAAAGAAATGACGATCAGTGCGTTGATCAAGGGATTGAGCTAAGGAAAAGATCATGGCTAAAGCAACTGTCCCAGAACAGATCCCATATTTATTCCAAACTGCGTGGAATGAGCATGATATAGCTGGCTTTGCCTCGCTATTTTGTGAGGATGCAAGTTTTGTAAATCGCTTTGGGCACTATGTAAAAGGTATAAAAGAAATTGTTGCCTTACATCGTCCTATTCATGAAACCATCTATCGAGATTCGACGCTTCAGAATGAAATCATAGAGTTGAGTCCAATTACCGATGAAGTGGTGATTATCCATTTTTGGAGCAGATTAACAGCAGGTCTAGCTCACCCTGCTGGTGTACATCAGGTAGATACTTTAATTCTTGCTGTCCTATGCAAACAGAACAGATCTTGGTTGATTCGTGCTTTAGAAAATGTGACCCTCACCAATCCGCGCACAGGGGAAGCAATCTTAAGAGATAACTAAAATTTAGAGACTACAGTTCCCATCATCAAATTGTTGGACTCTAAATCATCATTGTGGCAAAGGATGCTGTTTCGCATGTAATTTTAAAATTCGTCTTAACTCCAAAATCGCTTCTGGTTTTTCCTGAATCGAATGTCCACCTTGGATAATTTTTTCAGATAATGCCCCCTCTAAATGTGAGCTGGTATATGGCACAATCCCATCTGTCATTTTTTTGGGGTCTTGGCTTTGAGTGATATTACCAATGATTGAATGGTACGCTAAACCCTTTATTGGTTGAACATCCTGACTCATTTTCATAAATTTGGACTGATAGCTTAAATCACTTGGTCCATTTTCAATGATGCCTGAGGAAAGATTATTTTTCATCTGATGTAAATCAATCTTCTTTTCTTTGACCGCAACCTCGGCTGCAGTTAAAAACTTGCTGGGTAAATGAATAACTTTGCGTAACGCGAGTGTAAACCAGCGATCTGCATAGGCAGTACCTTTATGCGGTGTTGCAATAAAAATCACACGGTTAATTTGATCAATTGGACGGAAGATAAAGCGCTTACTGACGGCAGGTGAGAAAATAAAATCATGTGCTTTATCATTATTGATGGCTTCAACAGCTTGCTGACGGATATCACCCTGCCCCATGATCAGACGACTAATAATACCACCCATACTATGTCCAATCAGAACAGCGTCAGACATTGCGGCATCTTTAGGATCATGCATTGAAAATGCCTGTTTCAACAAAGCATAAATCTGGGCACGGCTTTCTAAAATCGGCATGTTGGTAGAGTAGAAAACCTGCCAAACCTGATATTGCTTACGTAAATTATCATCCCCTAAAATATCATTCGTCAGAGTAATCCACGCTTCGGGACTGCTTGCTAAGCCATGGACGAAGATAATAATTTTTTTATTCGGTTGATACGGCTCCAACATGAATAAATGTGGCATGCTTAACTGTTCTTTACGATCAATCAAGCTTTTGTAGCCTGTACCACCTAAATTATTTTCAGCTAACCAAAGACCATATGGTGCTGAATAATTGGCTGTTAATAAATAATTCCCACCTGCGACCTGAACCTCATCATGGCGAAAAGGATCAATCAGCTTGATTTCTAATGCAGCATCTTGAAGTAAATCTTCAACTTGGGTCTGTTTCAATGGTTGTGCTACAGCAGTAACAGATAAATATCTTGCTGTATGAATATATGGATTTTCCTGAGCAGCATAAAAGGTTTCTGGATCATAAACATAATCTGAGTTGAATGGCTGCTTATTCTTTGCAACCAACACAAATTCAGAACCAAAGCCATCTCGACGATTGACACTGTAAAATCCAGAAAAACGCATATTGTAGCTCGACTGCAGTAATTGAATATCTGTCGTTGCTAATTCTGGATAATCATCGAAATTGAAAGAATAACGATGCTGATTAATGAGCAATTGTTTTGGAAACTGACTGAATTGATAGCGTAAATAAGCCGTCGTGATTAATCGTGAAAGTGCCACGTTATAAAAAAGCCGAACCTGCGTTTGCCTCTGATCAAAAATACGTTGTTGAGGTGTATGTTGCGTTTCGAATAAATAGGCATAGCTAAAACGGATACTTTGATCAAGTAAAGTCAGTACTTGATCTAAACATTGATTTTGTTTCGTTGAATGCTGTCTTTCCAACAAGGATACATGACATCTTTTTTCTTCACTTAACCGTAAAGCCTGAGCCAAATACACTTCACTGGCTGCAGCATAACGCTGTTCATTATTATCAGTTAGTTTTTTTTCTAAAGTCTGTACACATCTATCGGGCTGATTGATACATTCATTGGCTGGAATACCAGCAAGAAGCAAGGTATTTTGTGAAGCATCACTTAATTGAGGTCTTGTTAAGATACTTTGAGTTTTATCGGTCAAGGATGCACTCAAACTTCGTTGTTGAAGTTTGACGAGCTGACAGGCAGATAAGCTGTAAAAGAGACAAAACAAAACAATGCCCTTTATTAGCGTTTTTCTATTGATTACCATGCGATACAACCTCATTCATCACGATTCAACAACAAAGCACTGAATATATATCTAACTCTGTCCGTTTATGTTTCAGGTTGAACAAAACGATGATGAGCTGCAAGATAAGCCAAATAAAGCACAGGAATGATAAAGAAAGCGACACTCCAAAAATCGAGGTAAACATAAAGAATCGCCCCCAAAAACGCACCGACAATAAAACCAACAACAATGCTTAAACTTTGCAACAATTTCCGTTTATTTTCAGGACTGGTCTGTCTCATATAATTTGAAATATCGATCCCTAACTGGGTGGTATTTCCTGTCATCATTGTACTTGGACTAATGTGTTTAATTAGCGTTTTACTTGATGTGTTTCGAATTGCCAAGGCAATTAAACCCAAACCACCTGTAAGTGCGACTGTAAGACTATTTGCATTGTTGAACGGCTCGAAATAAAGCCCAGACAGCATAAAGCCCGTTAAAAAAATGGCTTCACCAAGAAATAGGTAACTCAGCGTCTTACTCTTTTGAGCACTACGATCGATACAATATTTGGTGATCGCCACTGTCACAATGAACAATGGGATCGCAGCAAGTTTAATCCAGATACCCGACCCACCACTCACCCATGCGGCACCAGCCAGTACCAAGTTTCCTGTCACATGTGCAGTGAAAAAGCCGAACAGTGCAATAAAACCTATGGTATCAATTGCACCGCCAACGACAGTGAGTAATACTGGATCTCGACAACTGTCCCATAAGCTCAAGGGCTGTTTTTTTATATTCTCATCCATCTTCTAATTCCTAAAAAACAAGCCTATATTCGGCTAAATTTCAACTGATCAAATTTCTTAGCGCAGGAAGTAATTGTTCACCGATGACCATTCCTAACAGGCCACACAATGCCACTAACGGTGGTGCTGGTGATTTAACATTCAACAAGTAATATATGACACCGACCAAAAGCCCAGCAGTTAAAGAGATCAAATACATTTTCATCATGCTTTTCCCTAGATTTCACTTAAAATAAAGTGAAATCTATCTGCGGATCCAAGTTAAAAAGCAAAACAAGAGCAGCCCAATGCACCACAAAAAGACTTTTTGTCTTTGTCATTAATGGGCACATCCAACATCCATGCATGGCTATGCCCATGCATACCACAGCTACTAGAACACGCACACGCTGCCGAGCTACTTTGTAACGGTGATAACGAAGGTGCATTGCGATTTTCTGACCGTCGCCATTGCCCACCAAAACGTTTGACTGGTGACCAATCTGGTGATGCTGGTGGAATCGATGGATCTTGATCCTTAAACTCTGCGCCTGCATAGACAATTTTGCCATTCATCACTGTCATAACAGACTCAATCCACTGAATTTCATCATCTTCTATATTAAAGTAGTCATCTGAAAGCACTATCAGGTCAGCAAGCTCACCTGAACTTAATGCACCTTTGTGCTGATGTTCTCCAGAGAACCATGCAGAGCCTTTGGTCCAAAGCTTTAACGCTGTTTTTCTGTCTAATAGATTTTGTTCATCATAAAGTGGTAAACCACCGACTGTTTTGCCTGTACTTAACCAACTTAAGCAGACCCATGGGTTATATGAAGCAACACGTGTCGCATCGGTACCCGCACCAACGGGTACGCCTAATTCCAGCATTCTTTTCACAGGCGGAGTCGATTTTGCTGCATCCAAACCATAACGCTGAACAAAGATTTCCCCTTGATAGGCCATGCGATGTTGAATCGCAATACCCCCACCCAAAGCACCAATCCGCTCAATATTTCGATCTGAAACCGTTTCAGCATGGTCGATAATGAAACGCGTCGCAAAAGGCTGTCTACCGTTGACGCGTTCGAAGACATTCAATAAACGATTAATACTTTCATCATAGGTGGCGTGAATGCGGAATGGCCATTTCTTTTCAGCCAACAACTCAACAATGCTTTCTAGTTCAGCTTCCATCTTTTCTGGTAAATCTGGTCGTGGTTCATAGAAATTTTCAAAGTCTCCTGCTGACCATGTCAGGTTTTCCCCTGCGCCGTTTACCTTCAGTAATTCATCGCCATCACCAGGGAATGTCATCTCCGTCCATTTTTTATAATCATCAAGTTCTTCTCCTGCTTTTTGCGCAAATAGGTTATAAGCAATCCGAACTGTCATTTGATCATTATTATGCAGAGACTGAATCACCTCATAATCATCAGGATAATTTTGGCCACCACCTCCCGCATCAATTGCGGAGGTAATGCCTAAACGATTTAGTTCACGCATAAAATGACGTGTAGAATTGACCTGATCTTCAAGCGGCAGTTTTGGTGCCTTTCCTAAAGTAGAATAGAGAATCATTGCGGATGGTGTCGCGAGAAGTAGTCCTGTCGGCTCACCCCTCTCATTTCTCTCAATCTTTCCACCTGGTGGGTCTGGTGTATCTTTATTAAAGCCCAGTACCTCAAGTGCAGCACGATTCAACATCGCGCTGGCATAAAGATGTAAGACAAATACGGGGGTATCTGGCGCGGCTTGATTTAGCTCGTCCAAAGTGGGCATTCTTTTTTCCACAAACTGAAACTCAGTCCACCCGCCCACGACTCTAACCCATTGTGGTGCTGGTGTATTCTCTGCTTGCTCTTTTAACAGTCTTAATGCATCTGAAAGTGAAGGAACACCTTCCCAACGCAACTCCATATTATAGTTCAGACCACCTCTAATAATATGCAAGTGGCTATCATTTAAACCAGGAATGACTCGGCGACCATTTAAATCAATCACTTTGGTTGTACTGTTTGATAAGCGCATGATGTCATCATCACTGCCCGTTTTTACAACTTTTCCATCAGCAATTGCAATTGCTTGCGCCTCTGAAATCTGTTCATCAAGGGTGGTTATTTTGGCATTTCTTAAAATCAATTGAACGTCTGACATCAGTCATTCCCTCCGAGCCTAGCCTTATTATTTTCAGTTTTAGGTAGTGGAGGCATATCATGCCTCCTCCATTTTTAATTATTTCGCTGCAATCGGCGCCAATACTTCGTGTGGTGAAGTGGTACGTTCTGCTGCTTTATGTACCATGGTATATGCATAGTCGACACCCATCCCATAGGCACCTGAATGTTCCCGAACAATATCCATCACTGCATTATAAGTATCACGTTTTGCCCAATCACGTTGCCATTCAAGTAAAACTTGTTGCCATGTCACTGGAATGACACCCGCTTGGATCATTCGTTGCATTGCATAGTCATGTGCTTCTTTGCTGGTACCACCCGAAGCATCTGCAACCATATAAATTTCATAACCGCCTTCTAGCATCGCACTTAAAGCAAATGAGTTATTACATACCTCTGTCCATAAGCCTGAAACAATTACTTTTTTGCGTTTATTATTTGCTAAGGCATCACGCACTTTCTGATCATCCCAAGAGTTCATTGAAGTACGTTCTAATAATGGTGCTTGAGGAAATACATCTAACAGTTCGGGATAGGTATGACCTGAAAAGCTTTCTGTTTCAACGGTCGTAATGATGCTTGGAATATTAAAAACTTTAGCAGCTTTTGCTAAACCGACTGTATTGTTTTTTAGTACTTGACGATCAATCGACTGTACGCCGAATGCCATTTGCGGCTGATGGTCGATAAAAATAATTTGGCAGTTTTGTGCAGTCAATAGTTCTAAATTTGAATGGCTCATATTGAATTTCCTTGTTTATCGATGTTTTCTGAACACAGGATTAATATTGCAAATTAAGAAAAAGAACACAGCAGTATTATTAAGACGAATTGTTCTATTTATAAAACAAAAATATTGAATTTCCGTGATATTTGATACTTATTGAAACACTGATAAAGATTATTTCTGTATAGCATTAAAGAAAAAGACCAGCTAATAGCTTAACTGGTCTTTTCAAAATATTCGGTTTATCTTTAATAGATAAAGAGAATGTCTATATTTTTATAATAAGTTAGAAATTTACACTCCATGACAACTGTGCCGTGCGAGGTGCGCCAAGGAATAAGTAATCATCCCCGAAGAAACTCCCTGCATCTCGCCAGTATTTTTGATTAAATAGGTTATCTACATTTAATCTAAAGTTATTGTCATAACCATAAGCACGGAAGTTATAAGCTGTACCTGCATTAAACACTGTATAGCCTGACACTTTTACAGTACCTGTTTTCTCTGCATATTTACTGCTGCTATATTGCATACCAGCCAATAAGCGTAAGCCTTCCACTTGTGGTAGTTGATAAGATAGATAACTGGCAAAACGCACAGCAGGTATGTTTTGAGTTTGATGCCCTTGATATTCAGCCGATTGAATATCTTTTAAACGTGAACGTGTCAAAGCCAAAGTAGAAGTGATATCTAAATTTTGACTTAAGCGTCCTTGTGCACCGAACTCCAAACCAAGATTGTGTTGTTTACCTTCGGCAACATAGTTACTCGTTGTATCGGTATACTGATTGTCCTGTTTTAAATTAAATAAGGCTGCTGTAAAGAGTAAATCTTGCCACTGCTGCTTAACACCTAATTCATACTGAGTTGAATGTTTTGGTGCCAATGTGGCAAATGCATTGTTGGCATACCATGGCGCTTGTCCACCATCACTCAGACCTTTGGCATAGGAAGCATATACATGAGTACGTTGCCAAGGCTGATACATCACTGCAAACTGCGGCAAAAAGCGATTAAAATTAGTGTCTCTGATTTTGTTGCCTTCTGCATCATAAGCATCTTCATTTAAATGCAAAAGCTTTCCACCTGCCAAAACAGACCAATTACTATTAAAATCAATCTGATCTAATACATTCAAGGCTGTTTGCTGACTGTTTAATGATTTGTAATGTTGGCCTAGCTTCTTATCACTCGGTGTATATTGAATAGGATCAGTATAGATATTTCCCGTACCCACTAACTCATTAATCGCATCATATTGTGCATGGCGCTTATAGCTTTGTGATAACTCTAAGTTGAGTTTGTGTTGCCATGACCCTGTATCGAACTTACCGTTTAATCCAGCTTTAAATTGATTGGTTAGATAGCTGTCATCAGGGCTGCGAAACTCATAAATATCATAGTTACCATTTTGATCAAAGCTATTTCCTAGACCCGTTGTTTGGCATATTTCACTATAACACCCCCAAGCAAATGCCGAATAATCATCAACCACTACTCGACTTTGTGACGCTGAAAGATTTGCTGTCCAGTCATCATTTACTTGGTAGCTATACTTTAAACCAGTATTTATGCTTTCGTTAATGACTGGTTTACCCCAGCTTTGATGTCCCAATAAACGATCCCACTCAACATCTGTAGGTACTGTTTTTCCATCAAGTAATTGGTAACCCGGAACTGATCGCTGGCGTTGACGTTGTGACTCGAGATCAAATTCGAGTTTTGAACGATCTGAAATTTTCCAGTCCAAAGCAACGGAACCAAACCAACGTTGTCCATTAACATGCTCGACATAGGGATGAATTTCTTCTTTGGCAAGATTGACTCGATAGCCAAATTGCTGATCTACACCAAGCAAACCACCTAAGTCTGCGGCTACACGATTACCGCCATGACTGTCTGTTTCCACGGTGATAGAACGAATCTCTTTGGGACGTTTGGTCACATAGTTAACCACACCAGCAGGCGTTGACATTCCACTTTGAATGGCACTAATACCTTTTAAAATTTCAACCTGTTCTTTATTCTCAAGTGCAACATTTTGCTCACCGCGCAGCAAGTTACCATTCAGTAAATAACTAGAGCCCAAATTTAAGGCAAAACCACGCATGACAATATTTGGGTAATAACCAATTGGTGCATAGCCATCACCTGCCGCTGCATCATTCTTGATAATGTCCGTTAATGTTTTAGCATGTTGATCTGCAATCCGTGCCGCAGTTACTGTACTGATTGATGCTGGAATTTCAGCAAGCTGTTGTTGCGTAAAACCCGATAAATTAACAGTCGGTTGATAATAAGAAGCCCCTGCTGTTTGGGCTTTTACTGTAATGGGTGCTAATCGCGGTGTATCACCTTCAGTTTCAGCATAGGCTGATATGGAACTTAGCCCAAAACATGAAAAAGAACCAACCGCCAATAATGCTTTTTGTAAACGAGAAAATGGATACGTTTTCACAGTCGTTGTCTAACCCCAAAAGATAATCTTACAGCATGAATTTTACGGGCTTGAGTATTCACAATTTTCCCAAATTGAACAAGCATGTTATGCAACATATCTCAATTTTTTATAAATTTTTTCGATACAAAATCAATGAAAGAGATAAGTGTTGCTTGAGTTTAGTATAAGCTTTCATATTTTTAATGTAGAATGATTCTCAATTACAACCACGTCAATTTAAAAGTAATTTCAGGCTAAGATCAAAGGAAATAAGATGATAAAAGATAAACTGTTCAACCGAAAAAATGAAGTCAAACACCTCATTCCACTTTTATCAATAGGTGGATTTATCTTTTTATCCAACTCATCTTTTGCTGCCTCACCTACAGAAACTGCGAATTCTGAGAAAGCCTCAGAAGTACTGCCAACCATTACCATTACAGCTTCACGTGCAGATGAACTCTCCTCCTCGGCAAAGCAAGTCACCAAATTAGATGAAAAACAAATTGAACTTCTGAAAAATTCCTCTTCAGGAAATATTGCCACCGTACTAGCAAAAATAGTCCCAGGTTTATCTGATTCAAGTCGTACCATTACCGATTATGGGCAAACTTTACGTGGTCGTAATGCACTGATCTTAGTCGATGGTGTACCCATGAATTTAACCCGAGATACCTCCAGAGGCCTTTCTGCAATTGATCCTGAAAGTATTAGCAGTATAGAAGTCATCCGTGGCAGTAATGCCATATATGGTAGCGGTGCAGCTGGAGGTACAATTTCCATTACCACAAAAGCTGCAGGTGGTGAACCTACAGCAAAAACAGTGATTGGACTGCAAAGTGGCTTAACTAATCTTCGCTCCGATGCCTTGAGTGGTGACATCCATCAATATTTTTCAGGCAGCCTAAATAACTTCGATTATGCACTAGACTTTGGTTATCAACGTATTGGCAGTCCATACGATGCACGTGGAAGACGTGTTGCGCCTGAACCAAGCCAAGGGGATCTATTTGATGCAGATGCCTATAGCATCGGTACCAAGCTTGGTTACCACATCGATGACAATCAATATCTTCAGTTTGCTGCAAATTATTATAATGCTGAACAAGACTCAGACTATGCATCTGATCCGAGCGTAGCCCAACTCCCTGCGGGAAGCGTTCCTGCTAAAGCAATCAAGGGACTTAAACTAAACGACCAGAATAAGAACGAAAATCAAATCTACAATTTGACCTATTCCAATAAAGATTTTTTTGGCAACAAAGTAGATGCTCAAGTCTATTACCGAGATTTCTTTACTCGTTTTGCTCCATTTGATGCCCGTAAAGTGGCAACACGCGGTGGACAAGTGGATCAGGTATACCAAGAAAATAATGTGCTGGGTAGCCGTTTAACGGTCAATACACCACTTGAGTTCTTAGGTGACACCTCAATTGTTTGGGGCGGTGACTTTAGCCGTGAAAAAAGTGAAATGCCATTAGATACTTTTGACCCTAAAATTTATGATCAGTCTGGTGGTCTGGAATTTGTCAAAAATGGAAAACTGATTTATTTACCAGAACTCACCACTCAAAGTATCGGTGGATTTGCGCAATTAAAGCACCGTTTCAGTGACCAATGGTCAGCGGAAGTAGGTACACGCTATGAAGACAGCTATGCCAAAATTGACAGCTTTATTCCATTGTCCCAACTTGGCAAAGCCAATCCATATACGGTGCAAGGTGGAAAAGTTAAAGCAGATGCTTGGCTGTACAACGCGAATGTCAGCTTTGCACCAAACGATGAACACTCGATTTACGCCTCCTTTAACCAAGGTTTCCAATTACCTGATGTTGGTATTGTCATTCGAAATGCTAACATGGGCTTTAACTTAGCTTCTTCATTTTTAGAGCCAGTAAAAGTGGATAATTATGAACTTGGTTGGAATGGTCATTTTAAGAATTTTAGTTCTAGTTTAGCGGTGTTCCATTCCAAATCAGATCTAGGCGGGGTTCAGTCTTTTAACAATGGTTTAGTGTTGGCCAGAACCAAAGAAAAAGTGACGGGTGTTGAAGCAACGCTTGACTATCTTGACGATGCTAAAGTATGGGGAACTGGTGGTAGTATCACTTGGATGAAAGGTCGTGAAACACCGCAGAATAGTAATACCGAGCAAGATATGACAGGCTATCGTATCCCACCGCTAAAAGTCACAGGCTATATTTCTTATAGTCCGACCGATACCTGGACCAACCGTCTACAAGCCACTTATTTCGGTGCAGAAGATTACCGCTTAAATGGTGTGAATAGTTTTGGTCGTTATGATGTGAAGTCATATACAACTGCAGACTTACTCAGCAGCTTCGCACTAAATAAAAAGGACACAATGACTATTGGCTTAGAAAATATATTTAATAATCAGTATTACCCGCTCTATAGTCAACTGATGAGAAATAGTAATAATACCAGTCACTTATTAGCGAACGGCATAACACTTAAAGTGTCTTATAGCCATAAGTGGTAATTTAAAAAGTGATAGCCGCTCAAAAGCGGCTATCTTTACCTTTTTGAATTTCTTCAGCTTTAATACTTCATTAATTGGCTGTATCAAATCCATAAATGAATCGCAAATGGCCCAACCAAAACCATCAAAATACCCGCAATCACCATGGTTAAACTTGCGATCACACCTTCTTCACTATTACGTTGCTGTGCTCTTACCGTACCAAAACCATGTGCTGCATTACCAAATGCTGCACCATTTGCCACATTAGAACGGATTTTGGTAATGGCTAAAATGGCATCGCCACAAATCATCCCAACCAAGCCTGTAATCACTGTAAATAAAGAAACCAAAGCGGCTGAACCATGAATATCCTCTGCCAAAATCATGGCAAAAGGTGTTGAGATAGAGCGTGCCATCAGACTATTGGTTACTTCAGGATTAAAGTGAAATAACTTTGCCATCTCATAGGCAGACATCACACCCACACTCATCCCCACCACAATCGCAATCGATAAGACCCCCAAGTTTTTACGAATCGTGTCCCGATAACGGTAAATTGGTACGGCGAAAGCAACAGTTGCTGGCCCAAGTAAATTTACGATCCACTGCGTATCTTGTGCATAGGTTTGATATGAAATTCCAAAGATCGCCATCAACAGAATCGTGAGTACGGGCACACTAATCGCAGGAGATAACCATAGTTGAGGATGCTTTTGATAGATACGCTTTGCCACGATGTATGCAAGCAGCGTCCAGATCAAGCAAACAATTGACCAAATATTCATATTGATGACCTTAGATGTGCTTATGCTGAAAACGTTTACGTGTCTGTAGGTAGCTTTTTAAGCGGTTGTAATAATGGATGGTTAAACAGGTGCTTAACATGACCAAAATAGTACCAATGGCAATACTCGATACAATTTGCCAGCCTTCGGTCATAAACAGGCTTTTATATTGCACGACAGCGACCACCACAGGTACAAAAAACAGTAATAGCTCCCCTAAGACAAAGGTAGCGCCCATTGCCACTTGATCCATCTTAATGACTTTAAAAAACAGGCAGAAAAGCAATAGAAACATCCCCAATATGCCTGCTGAAATTGGGATACCGAGTTTCTGGTTTAAGACATAACCTGCCAACCAGAATCCAGTAAGAATCAAAATTTGTTTCACTAAGGCCAAGAGCGAATTTTGTGGGAGAGATCTAGAAACAGCTTCGGTACTCATTTAACGACATCAGATGGTGAACAACAGGATGATCTTATCCACTGTACATCGATATAATATGAATTATTCATGTTAAAATTATGCCTAAATGGAATAATTTTAGGTTTGTTATGCTTTCACTAAAATCATTACAATGCTTTGTCAGTTTGGTAAACAGTAAAAGCTTTACTCGTACTGCTGAAGAGCTTTCCTTGACACAGCCGACCATCAGTAAAATGCTGCAACAGCTGGAAGAACAGCTTCAGGTCGCATTATTTGTAAAACCTGAATATGGTCGAAAAAGACAAGTTGAACTGACTGAAATAGGACAGCGTGTTTATCAACATGCAGTAGGATTATTGCAAGCCGAACAAAATATCTTTCTGGAAATCGAAAATTATCAACAATTAAAAACAGGCACCTTAAAACTCGGTGTGCCTCCACTCGGTTCGCAACTACTCACCACCGCCCTGTTTGATTATCATCAGCAATGGCCAGATATCGAACTTGCTTTTCTTGAAGTGGGTTCTCGAGGGATCGAGCAAGCCTTGTTGAATAATGAACTCGATGTCGGTGTGTTATTACAGCCCTTTGACCATCAAATTTTCAACAGTATTGAACTGTGTGATTACCCACTGATGGTGCTATTGCGACGAGATGCAACTTGGGCAACCCGCAAGAAAATACATTTGGAAGAACTGCAACAACAATCCTTTCTGATGTTTCCTGAAAATTTTTCGCTCAACAGCATCATTCTTGATGCCTGCCAACAGCACGGCTTTTATCCAACGATTGCTTGCCGTACCAGTCAATGGAATTTATTGGCTGATATGGTACTACAACGTATGGGTATTGCCCTACTGCCACAATATTATACCGATATGCTTGATCCCCAATTATTCGCAGCAATCCCGCTGGAAAAGCCCAACATTCAATGGCATTTGGCCATGGCATGGAAAAAAAACCTTCCTGTCTCTCCTGCAGTACAAGCATGGCTCAGTGTGATTCATCAACATTTTCAAAAAATTAGGCCCAAGTTAGAGCAGTGAAAAAGAGGAATAACATTCTCAGAAAAATGGATAAAGCTTTGCCACAAAAAAGCTACCCAATCTTGGGTCAGCTCGCCTAGACTAGAATGATCTGTTGATCATATGGCAAATAACAATGAGTGATTCAAACTATATCCCCCCGCAAGTTTGGCAATGGACTGGAGAAAAATCTGATTTAAATCAACCCACGTCTGGCAGCCGCTATGAACATATATTACCTATTGGTAAACATCCGCTTCAATTGTATTCATTGGCAACGCCAAATGGCCAGAAAGTGACGATCCTGCTTGAGGAACTATTAGCCTTGGGATATCAAGATGCCGAATATGATGCATGGTTGATTAAAATTGGAGAAGGCCAACAATTCAGCAGTGGCTTCGTTGAAATTAACCCTAACTCTAAAATCCCAGCATTAGTTGATCATAGCCAAAATCCACCATTACGTATTTTTGAATCAGGTTCAATTTTGCTTTACCTAGCCGAAAAATTTAAAGCCTTTATTCCAACTGATATCGCTGCACGGACTGAATGCCTAAATTGGTTATTTTGGCAAATGGGAAGTGCACCCTACCTTGGTGGTGGTTTAGGACATTTTTATGCTTATGCACCTGTGAAAATTGAATATGCCATTAATCGCTTTGCTATGGAAACCAAGCGCTTATTGGATGTTTTAGATCAACATTTAGCACAACATGAGTACTTGGCTGGTACAGAATATACCATTGCGGATATTGCAGCTTTTCCTTGGTACGGTAGTCTGGTGAAAGGTTGGGTCTACAATGCAGATGAATTTCTAGCTGTGGATCAATATAAACATGTACAGCGCTGGGCAGATGCGATTCTAGCGCGGCCCGCCGTGCAACGAGGGCGAATGGTTAACCGTACTTTTGGGGATTTGGAAACCCAACTGCATGAACGCCATGATGCAAGTGACTTTGATACCCATACGCAAGACAAACTTCAATAAGTAAGATTTAAGCCTAATTTTTATGCTAGTTCGCTAGCATAAAAAATTTAGATGAAACTCAATGAAAGAAATAGCTTACTAAAAATTAAGTAATATCTTGTATGGTGTACACATGAACCTGTATCAATTGTCTTTTCGAATCCTCCCCTTATTGATGTGTATGGGTCTTAGTTCATCAATTTGTTTAGCAAAAAACTTATCGCTTTTGTTAGATAAAGATTTACAAGAATCATTAATTACGATCAATGGAAAAGAATTTATTGAAAAGAACCAAATAAAGACACTTGCCAATAAAAGCTATCAATATTTTTCGGTTAAGAAAGAAAACGGAATGATTTATGAAGCGTATATCAGACAATGCGCTGGTGATTACTTAAAAAATCTTGATAAAAAAGAAACAAAAGCATTCGATATCTGTACTCATGAAGTTATGGATAGTTTAGATGAATTAATGAACCAAACCAAAGCTTTGCATATCCATTTTACAGGTACGCAATATGTCTATGACGGCGATGAAAACTCTACCCTGTTCCATTATTATTCTTTTGTTCATGTTAAAAATTACTATATGACCAATGAGCAAAAACATCCAATGTATGGGGTAATATATCGCTGTAAAGTGAAAGCTGAGACAATGAGATTAGAGGAATTTGTTGAGTATGCGAAAAATAATTGTGCCAATACAATGGCTGTATCAGCCTCATCCTCTTTGAAATGAGCGCCGATTATTCTGCATATGGTGACTATTAGCCCTTGATTTAAAATGCTCATCTGACTGCAATAGCTTATTCATTAAAGCAACTTAAGTATGTATAAAGTAATATTTTACCTATCAATGTAATCAATATAAAAGCACATATTTCATCATAACAAATTGTATAAAAAAGATTTTTCAACCAATCAATAAATTTATTGCGACATTTTCTCTATTCAAAAAAGTCAATCAATTGCGCTATTTTCGCTATTTTGTATTTCAGGATTTGGCTTTATTCTGAAAGATAGAATGGGAAAAGCATAGAGACATCCTGACCTAGGATTTCTGGATTCAATAGATGGGAGCAGTGAGTTGAGTAATATATTACAGTCTAAAAATGATGGGATACAATTTCCAATTCAATCCGGCAAACAGGCTCCCAGTACGACAAATACAGCAAAGAAAATTCTATATGCCGCATTGAGTAGCGTTGATTCTCCACTTGCATCACAACTTAAAGCAGAAAAAAATTGGAGAAAAAAATATCCAGCTTACTTTCAAGAACTTGTAAAAACAGGAATTAGCTCGGTACATTATCCATTACTTATTGCCCAAAATGGTCTAGATGCAGCTAAAAATCTCTTCACATTTAATAGAGCTGGTCAACAATCGACGTTAGAACAAGCAATGTCTGATATTAAAGACCAACCTTTTGATAACTATGTTTTAAAGGGCGTAGGTAATTCTGCGATTGAACCTTGGTATATTCCTTTCAATGGAGAAAAATTACAGGGACAAGCATTACTCGAACAAATAGATCGCTGGGAAAATCAAAAAGTTATCGAACCTAGCCATGCAAAAGCACTACGCCTACTCCAAGCTCACCCTGAATGGTTTGATCTATCTTCACGGACTATGGTGTTGTTCGGTGCAGCTTCTGAAGCGGGTCCTCTCAGTTGGTTGGCAAAATGGCGTGCCAATATTATTGCGATTGATTTACCAAATCCTCAAATATGGGAAAAAATTACTCAAACAGTTGAGCAAGGTAACGCGACATTGATCGCTCCACAGATCAGCTTAGCCAATAAAGAGAAACAGCTCGGTGCCAACCTATTAACCCAAACTCCAGAAATTGCGAATTGGCTGAATACCTTTGCAGAAACCTTAGACCTTGCAGGTATTGCATATTTAGATGGTGAAAAACATGTCCGTGTTTCAATCGCCATGATTAGCATTATGGAGCAAGTGAGCAAACAAAAAGCGGACAGCAGTATCATGTTTATGCTGACGCCAACTGATATTTATGCGATTCCAAAAGCTGTAGTGAACTCCATACAAGAAAAAACTCAACAGCGTCCAATGATAGAAAAGTTACTCACTCGATCTATTCACAATATTTCCTTGACTAACTTCTTTAAACCAAATGCAAAGCAGTTAATCCAATCTGATAATGGTCAACAGTACGGTATCTCCGATTGTATGGTCATTGAACAAGGGCCGAACTACGCCCTTGCTAAACGCCTACAACAATGGTTTGCAATACGCAGCCGTGCACGTGGCCAAAAAACGGTCATCAATATTGCACCCTCTACGACAACACACTCCGTGGTTAAAAATCCAATTCTCAAAGCTGCCTTTGCTGGTGCAGATTTATTTAAAGTAGAAACATTCAGTCCAGAGACGACCAATGCCATCATGGCAGCGCTTTGGGTACATGATTTAAATAATCCAGAAAGTGCGACCAATCCAACCAAACAGTTAAATCATCCTTTAGATTTGATTATGGAAAATGCCAATCATGGTGGCTTGTGGCATGTACCTTACTTGGCGCGAACGGCTTTACCCTTTGCAGCTGCATATGGTTGGATAAGAGGAAAGTTCTAACAAAAAAGTTATTTTAAGCTGAGCGAGAAAATGTCGAATGCATTCTCTCGCTCTTATTTTATGCTAAAGTTATTGCAAATAATTATCATTACCATGCATAATTAATGAAATTTCACTTAATTATGATTGGTAAATTGACAATGACTAAGCAAAAAGTGGTTTCAAACGATAACAATATACTCAAACAAAACGATCATATGAGAAATCTCGAACAGACCGAGATGACAATTACTGCAATTTCAAGGCCATTCCCAAGCATTTTAAGAGTTCATGCTAAAATTAATACAAATCAACCAGATATGTGGGATAAGCCAAATTTAGCTGTCCGTATCGAAGTTTCTGAAAATTTAACCCGTGTTTATACTATTCGCTCATTTAATCGTGATCACCACGAAGTAGAAATTGATCTGATTGAACATGAAGATGAGAGTCCTGCAATGCAATGGATACATCAAGCCAAGGTAGGAACAAAAACGCAGCTGATTGGACCAAGACCACATTTTGTTCCAGATTTTGAAGCAGAAAAGCATATCGTGATGTTTGCTGATGACACCGCCCTTCCTGCGCTTTATTCAATCTTGCAACATTGGCAAAACAATATAACTGCAGATATTTTTATTGAAAGTCATGACGCCAATATTTGCGAATACCTCCCAAATAAAGAAAATGTCCAAATACATTTACTGCAAAGAGAACGCCAAGATCAAGCAGGAAAAATGGGGCTGTTGCTAAAAGCTGCTTACCAATTTAAAGAAACAAATAACCTAGTTGTTTGGGCTGCATGCGAACGGAATGAAGCCAGAGCAATTCGCAAATTCTTTTTAGAGGAAAAGTCACTGCCTAAAAAAGATGTACAAGTGACAGGTTATTGGAATGTTGGTCTTTCAAGTACGATTTTAGATGAAGTTCGGTTGGAATATTATCAAAAGCATTTGGAAGCAGGAAAAACACTAGAAACATTTGATGATTTAGATATGCCTGTATAAAAACGTTAGAGATTTAACAAGAGAGTTTTAAAACTCTCTTGTTTTTTTATCGATACTTATCAGTACTAAATTTAGTTGTTTTGAGTCATTTCATCCCATTCTAGAAAGGGATTGTCAAAGCTTTTCCACGCATTTGCCCCTAGTGCCATTTCTTCATCATTTAATAAGCAAGCATTGAAACTTTGAATCAGTTCAGACTGATTCATTTCCATTCCAATCAAAACAATTTCTTGTCTGGCATCTCCTGTTAGATCATCCCATTTCTTTTCTATAGCTTCGCGACTCTGTTGATCTTCTGGCCAATGTTCATCTGGTACAGCTGCCCACCAATAACCTGCAACCCCGTGTCTCGCCATAGCGCCGGCTTGAGACCAAGAACCTGCAAACTCAGGGTGAGACGCTAACCAGAAAAAGCCCTTTGAACGAATTACTCCTGACCATTCAGATTGGACAAAATCAAAGAAGCGTTGCGGATGAAATGGTCGTCGAGCACTATAGACAAAGCTGCTTATACCATACTCTTCAGTTTCTGGTTGATGTTCTCCTCTAAGCTCTTTTAGCCATCCTGGTGCTTGAGCTGCTTGGTGAAAATCAAATAAGTTCGTATTCAATACAGACTTAAGATCAACCTGTCCGAATTCTGATGTTTCGATTTTTGCTCTTGGGTTAAGTGAATGGAGAATTCCAAATAATCTGGCTTTTTCTTGTTCGTCGACTAAATCGACTTTATTCAATACGATTACATCACAAAATTCAATTTGATCAATTAAGAGATCGACGACATTCCGTTGATCTTCTTCACCTAATGATTCTCCTCGAGATTGTAAACTGTCTAGCGAACTATAGTCTTTTAGAAAATTATAAGCATCAACCACGGTCACCATTGTATCTAGTCGGGCAAATTCATTTAATGAGATACCATTTTCATCTTCAAAAGTAAAAGTTTCAGCAACAGGTAAAGGCTCAGAAATACCTGTTGACTCGATCACCAATTGGTCAAAACGTTGATCCTCGGCTAAACGGCGTACCTCAAGTAATAGATCTTCTCTCAAAGTACAGCAAATACAGCCATTACTCATCTCAACCAATTTCTCATCTGTGCGTGATAGCTCTGCTCCACCTTCTCGAACTAAAGCAGCATCAATATTAATTTCAGACATATCATTAACAATTACAGCAACTTTCCTGCCTTCTCGATTGTTTAAAATATGATTCAGTAGCGTCGTTTTTCCTGCACCCAAAAAACCTGATAATACCGTTACAGGAAGTTTTGATGGAGTGGCTAAAGAATGATTCATTGGCGTTCTCACTGTTTAAGTTTTTTAGAATCCATACTTAAAAGCACGGAAGATTTAGACCTAATATTCTTTAATGATTAGGATTGAGAATTGGCATGTTTTGCTTTCATTCGGTTTTACCCATCGTGTTGAGATGTGAGAGAACAGAATTAGAAAAATCTTTCATACACGGTGATGATGTATAACGATGATCCACACCCCATGTACGATGACCAGCAGCATCAATATGAATTTGTCCTGATTCATAGACACCCAATCCCATATTCAGCGCTTCACCGTGATCTAACCAAAATTGGCAAAGTTTCAGTTTTGTTTCTTGGATAAATATTTGCTGTTTAGCATCTGGGTTCTGATCGCCAATGCGGAAATCTAAAGCTGCATTAAAAACATGTTTTGAACTTCCAGCTCCACCAGCACACTGATTTAACAAATTATTTCGATAAACGGAGGTCACTGTGAAATTTTGAATCACTTGCTGCTCAACCAACTGATTCAAAATATTCAGTGTTGGAATAATGTTGTTCCAAAGTTCTTGATGAGGAACTTCATATTCATTGGCATGGCACTTTTGCCAATCCTTAGCAGTCTGTAGAAATTCATAGTCAGGAATATAAAAAACTAGCCCCTTATTTTTTAAAAAAGTTTTATAGGCCTTTATCTGTTGCTGATGTTCAATTTGGCCTGACCATTTTAAATATGAAGATGGAGCCATATTTTGTTGTGAAAAATTGGAAATACTATTGATATTATTCGTAAAAGATGAACTTTTAATAATAGGATGAACCGTTTGTTTAGGGTTTTGGGTATTGTATTGACATGCTGAAACACAAAAAATAAAACCTAAAAGATAAATATTCCTCATGTCGATACACCACCACCCAGTAATCAAAGTACAGATGGCAATTTCACCACCATTAATTGTTATGTTATAACATAACAATTAATGGTGCAAGCTCAAGCATTAAACAAATAACTCTTAGATGCTTAGAGCTGAGCCTGATCTCCTTTTATTCTTCGACGAATTTCTTCACGCCACTTTGCAGCATTATCTTGTTGCTTATTCAACACGACACCAAGCATATAAGCGGTTACCGCAGCACCAATGAGTGCGATCCCACTTTCATAAATGATATCAATGACAAATTCAAATATGCCCTCTGATAAAAAGCTTAATACACCTGAATATTTAAGAAATTTTGCAATCGCAACAATCACAATGCCTAAAAGTGCACCAGCCCAGAGAAAAAATTTATGGATATTGATTGGAGCTGTTATTTCATCAATTTGATCAGGATATTCACGGTAATATTCCACCTCTTCATCTGTAACTTCAGGCGAAGATTTGAAGAATAACCGCATAAAAAGCGCATCATGATCTAGCTTTAAGCCTTTTTTCATTCTCATCATCTATATTTTTAAATTGATAACATGTTAGCTATTTTTGATTTACTAATAAATAACCGCTATAACTAAACATTTGAGGCCTAAAAATAAAAAAATCCTTAAAATTATTAAGCAAAATTTAACGGTAAAATGCACAAAAATACGACTATAGTGATGAAATTTAATAATTATTCATGTAAAAAAGTTATCATTATTCATTAAAAATAATTAAGTATCCTCTTTAAAAAAAAGATTTCTTTGTTATAGTATTTCTCCAATGGTTTCCATAAAGAGATCAATCGGGTGTTGATGCTTGGAAGATTGCTTGGGTTCTATGCAATCTTTTTACAAATCGCTGTGTTCTTACAGCCATTGCTGCCAGAGAAATATCAAGTTTCTCCAGTATGTGAGACTATTACCCAAATTTTATTACAAGACCATCATTCTACCTCTCCGCTCCATAGCCATCATCATATTGCTGCTCAGCATGATACTGTACATGAGCATCAAGCTTTTTCAGCTGAAGTTAAAACGTCGGCAAGTCACCATCACCACCATGATGCAAACCATCAGTGTCAATACTGTGTGGTGTATAGCCATGTATTGCCTTTACCAGATGTCGATCTAAAGCAAATTCTAGTCCGAATTCAGGTTCGATTTCTGGCTTTTATTGAAAACTATTTCCATGTTTTCTTTCAGCTTCAACAACTCTTTCTCACTCCTCAAGGTCGAGCACCTCCTCTCTTAATCTCATTCTGACTTGAAGCTCAAAACTTTTTAGTTTTGAAAAACTTTTATTCAAGAGATTATCGTCATGTTTTCTTTTTCTAATCATACGCTTAATTGGGTAGAGCTTTATTCAACCTCAAGTTTATCTCATCAGCAACAAGATGAGGTGCTGTCATGACTTTAGGTTTTACTGCACTCGAATTGGCAAGAATACAATTCGCTTTTACCGTCTCCTTCCATATTATTTTCCCTGCGATTTCTATCGGTTTGGCCAGCTTCTTGGCTGTTTTAGAGTGGCGTTGGTTACGGACTAAAGATCTAATTTATAAAGACCTGTTTAAGTATTGGGTCAAAATCTTTGCGGTTGCTTTTGGTATGGGGGTTGTTTCTGGTGTGGTGATGAGCTACCAGTTCGGCACAAACTGGAGTGAGTTTTCCCGTATTGCAGGAAGTGTGACGGGCCCTTTACTGACTTATGAAGTCCTGAGTGCTTTCTTCTTGGAAGCGGGCTTCTTGGGTATCATGCTGTTCGGTTGGGGGCGTGTCAGTCCCAAGGCCCATTTCTTTGCCACCTTAATGGTCGCGATAGGTACCTGTATCTCCATGTTCTGGATTCTGTCCTCCAACAGTTGGATGCAAACGCCTCAAGGTTTTGCGATCGAGAATGGCATTATTGTGCCAACCGATTGGTGGGCAATCGTCTTCAATCCCTCTTTCCCTTATCGACTGGTGCATATGGCAATTGCGGCCTTCATGGTTGCAGCGCTACTCGTTGCGGCAACAGCGGCTTGGCATTTGCTCAAAGGTCGCCGTGATGCCTTGGTCAAAACCTCGTTTTCGATGGCAATGTGGCTCATTCTGGTCTTAGCACCCTTGCAAGTTTTTGTTGGGGATGCACATGGTTTGAATACTTTAGAACATCAACCTGCCAAACTTGCAGCGATGGAGGGCCATTGGGAAACCAATTATGATGAGGGCATGCCACTCTACCTATTTGGTGTTCCTGATATGCAAGAAGAACGCACCAAATATGCCATTGCCATTCCAAATCTAGGCAGCCTGATCTTAACTCACTCTATGGATGGCACGGTCAAAGGCTTAAAAGACTTTGCCCCAGAAGATCGACCAAACTCTACCATTGTATTCTGGAGTTTCCGTGTCATGGTTGGCTTAGGTATGCTCATGCTTTTGCTTGCCGTCGCTGGTGCTTGGCTCAGAAAAACTGGAAAGTTGTTTGAAAGTAAATGGTTTCACCGCTTTGCTTTAGTCATGGGACCATCAGGATTTATCGCGGTACTCGCAGGTTGGTTTACCACCGAAGTTGGTCGCCAGCCTTGGGTGGTTTATGGGGTAATGCGTACCAAAGATGCACTTTCTCCTGTTTCAGCCGAACAAGTTGGTCTGACCCTTATTATTTTTGTGGTGGTGTACTGTGTTGTATTTGGAATCGGGATCTATTACATGCTGAAACTGATGCATAAAGGCCCGCAATTTGTTGAGGCTGTGGATCTTGAGCCAGCAGGCCATGGGCACTTCAAAACACCAATGCGTCCTTTAAGTGCGGTCGATGAAAGCATTGACCAACAAGACTCGACCAAAGAGGAGAAACACCATGATTGATTTATCTCTGATTTGGGTCGGCATTATCGGTCTCGGTGTCCTGATCTACGTCATTCTGGATGGCTTCGACCTCGGAATCGGAATTCTGTTTCCCTTCATTAAAAAAAGCGAAGAACGCGATGTGATGATGAATACTGTCGCACCGGTCTGGGATGGCAATGAAACTTGGATGGTACTCGGTGGTGCAGGCTTATTTGCCGCCTTTCCATTGGTATATTCAACAGTGTTATCAGCTTTATATATGCCGATTACCTTGATGGTGATTGCACTGATTTTCCGTGGTGTTGCCTTTGAATTCCGTTTTAAGGCGAATCGTACCAAGCATTTATGGGATCAAGCTTTTATCTGGGGTTCAATTCTATCCAGCTTCCTGCAGGGCGTGATTTTAGGCGCTTATATTCAGGGTATCCAGACCACTAATGGTATTTTTTCTGGTTCAGGTCTGGACTGGCTGACTCCTTTTGCCTTATTTACTGGACTAGGCGTGGTTGCCATGTATGCCGCTTTGGGCTGTGGTTGGCTGATTATGAAAACCGACCATGAATTACAAGACCAGATGTATGCGCTGATGCCTAAATTGATCATCTTACTATTTGTGGTCTTTGCTGGGGTCAGTTTATATACCCCACTGACTCATCCTGAAATTGCAGCCCGTTGGTTTGCCTTACCAAATCTACTGTATTTTAGCCCAGTACCCATCTTGGTCTTACTCTTTACATTCCTGATTTTAAAAGCATGTAAACAACGCCAAGAGTTAAAACCGTTTATCTTTACCTTGGCCTTAGTGTTCTTGGCGTTTACGGGTTTTGTGATCAGTCTCTGGCCGAATATTATTCCGCCTTCGGTCACCATTTGGCAAGCTGCTGCACCATATTCCAGTCAGAAGTTTGCTTTAGTTGGTGCTGTGATACTGATTCCGATCATTATCGGCTATACCATCCTATCGTACTGGGTGTTTAGAGATAAAGTACGGGTTGGTGATACAGGTTATCACTAGGAGGCAGTGTAATGAAACTATCTAAAACACAATGGTTTATCGTACTTTGGCTCGCTGGGTTTTTAGGTTTATTGGCGATTGCAATGTTCTTTCGAGTATTGTTAAAACTCGCTTATTAAGCTGACATTTTTCCTTCCAATAAAAAAGACTATACCGAGGTATAGTCTTTTTTATTGGTATCAGGGAATTTAAGCCTCACGCAGGTCGCAGAACAACTTGGTTTTTCTGATTTATCTACTTTTTCATAGGGCTATAAACGTTGGGCAGCTATCGTGCCAAGTCAATTCCAATAAAATCTTGCGACCATGCTCAATCTGAAAATCAGCATGACTAAGCTGTATAAAAAAGCAAGTGAATTTCCGATAAAGGTAAATTCAGAATGTATATAAAGCATGCTAACATCAACATACTGACAATCCATCATGTCAAATTATTTGGAAGGGTTCCAATATGTTAAAAACACAACAGGTCAAAATAATACAAGAATTCAATGCGCCCATAGACAAGGTGTTTGCAGTTCTCAGTGAACATGAAAATCTCAACAAGATTTTTGCACCCGCAAAAATCACGCGTATCAGTAATGGCAAAGAAGCGCGAAATGGCGTTGGCTCTGCACGTAAACTTTCTATCCCTTTAGCCCCGTCATTTGTTGAAACAAACTTGGTTTACCAAGAAAATGAATTGATTGAATACGCGATTACCAGTGGTATTAGTCCAATTAAAGCACATCGTGGCGTTATGAAATTTACCGATTTAGGCGGCGATCGCACTCGCTTGGATTACACCATTAGCTTTAAAGGCCGTGTTCCTTTGATTGGCCCAATTATTAAGGCTGCATTACAAAACGGTATCAACCGTGGTCTGAAAAAACTAAAATTTTAATGTTGTTTAGGCATTGCTCCTTGACGGTTTCGTTCTTACCGTCAAGGTTTACGCTATGCTTAAAGTGAAGATGTCACTGTGCCTAGAGGTTCTTTCCGAGTAATTGAATGCTCTGGCTTACGTAGTAAAATTAATGCTGAGATTGCGGCCAATAAGATCATAGGAATACTAGAGGCAATTACAACAATCTCACTTTGCCCAGTTCCGAGTAGATAACCTGCAACTAAAGGCCCTGCAAAAGCACCTAAGCGTCCTACAGCAACCGCAGCCCCCACTCCCGTGCCTCGCATTTCAGTAGGATAATACTTGGCTGCCAAGGTGTATAAAATTGACTGGCAACCAATCACGAACATACCACAACATGTAGCAAACAAGATAAAACTCGACGCGCTATTGGAATAGGCCAAACCAATCAATGAAACCAGAATGCCCGCATACACACTGGCAACGATAAAGAATTTATTCAGTCGATCCAACATCAAACCTAAAATCAATACTCCAATCGAACCACCTAAATTAAAACCAATCTGAATATAACTGGCTTGTTGCTTATCAAGTCCTAGTCCTGAGATTAACGTTGGTAACCAGTTCTGAAACAATGCTAAAACCAACAAGGTACCAAAAAAGCTGAGCCATAGACTAGACGTCACCACGACACGTGGTTTGGCAAAAAGGACGTTTAACACACTTGGTTTTTGTGTACTCACCTGAGGGATTTTGTTCAGATATGCTTTTGATTCAGGTAAAAAGAAAATAAGAATAGGAACTAAAATTAAAGGGGCAATCCCGCCTATATAAAAGATATGTCGCCATTCATGATCTGCTGTCAAAGACAAGGCAACCACGGAAGTCAAAACGCCGCCTATCGGCATACCACAATACATCGCACTGACAGCCGTCGCTTTATACTTTTCAGGTACCGCTTCTGAAACCATGGTAATCACGATGGGCAAAGCCCCACCCATGCCGAGTCCAGTCAGAAATCGAACTAAAAGTAAGGAATTCAAATCTTTGGTAAAGGGCGTCATTAAAGACATCAAGCCAAAAATTGCAATCGAAGTGATAAATACTTTTTTGCGCCCAATCGAGTCAGCAATTCGGCCTGCAATCAGTGCACCAGGTAATGTGCCTAAAACGGCGGCACTAAACACCCAACCCATCTCGGTACTGTTTAACAGCATTTCTGCTTTCATCCGCGGTGCAGCAACCCCCATAGACTGCAGATCAAATCCTTCAATAATGGCAAAAATGAAACAGAGGATGAGTGTAATCACGATTGCTTGTTTTGAAGCGCCTGCCTCTATATTGGTCTCTTTTAACATTGTTATCTTCCCTTTTTGATTCTTCCAGTTTATCGATCTAAAATTCCAAATATCGATTTAAATATCCTTTAAGCCGCTAAAAAGACTAGCAGAGCGAATATAGTTACGCAATATGTATTAAAATTATGCAATATGTAATTCGAATAACTTGAGGCGTCTCATTTGAAATATAACAAAAAGATCATTTTTAAATCGCTATTATTAGCTCCAGTTCCCTTACTCTGCTTGATGGCTATGCTGTTTATTCTCATGAACAATGCGTTTAAATTCGGTTCAATATTTGCAGTTATTGTCGGGCATCTTCTGGTTTATTTGGCTTATTGCCTTTTGACCGTTCCATTTTCATTCTTGTTCTCGCTTGTCTTAAATTGTTATCAATATCTGAATTTTTTCACAATCTGCTTAAGCTCATTCGTCGTTGCGGCACCCTTTTTTACTCTTTTAGCTTGGGCTCATACAGGCCAACTCTCAAAGCAATGGTGGCTGGTCTATGCGGATATTTTTTCCTTGTTTATCGCTCTCATTCCAGCGATTTGTTACTGGCTGATTTTGATTCATCTTAAATCCCATCAACCAGATCGCATCGATTTATAAAATCTTTACTAAATCAGATAAATGCTGAATGGTATGTGTGATATTTAATTGCAACTGATTGGGTAAATTATTTGGGTTATACCAACAGGTCGAGATCTGACAAGAAGCAGCACCTTTCATATCCGCTTCAAGACTATCCCCAATGAACAGAACTTCTTCTTTCGCAATCTGGCTTCTATGCAAACATGTTTCAAAAAAACGCTGATCCGGTTTTTCATAGCCAATGTCATCTGAAATATATAAATCAGAGAAATGTGGCAATAAGCCAGCCAAGTCTAAACGAGCTTTTTGTTGAATAAGAATGCTATTGGATGCAGCGAATAGCTTATATTTTTGACTCAAATAATCAATGGCTTCAACTGCACCAGCCTCAAGCGTATGCTGTTTGGCTAAATTGCCTTGAAAGGTATCACGGAAATGGTCATGGTTAAGTTCAAGGTTTAATGCCCGAAATAATTGTTTAAATCGATTATTAATGACATCTTGTACCGTAATTTGACCTAACTTCTGCTTTTCCCATAAATGATGATTAATGGCTTTATAGGTTGAATAAGTAGCATCATCATGATCTAAATTAAATTCAGCAAAAGATTGAATAAATGCAGCGCGGTTAGCAACGCTAAAATTCAACAAAGTATCATCAATATCAAAGAATATAGCCTTGTACATCAGAGCAATCTTACAACCGAAGCAAATATTGAGATAATTTTATTATACCGAGTGATAAAAGAGCAAGCCGATGTGGCCTGCTCAATACTCGATATTCTCGTCTGACTATGTGCTCAGTCTTTATCTCGCATCCACATCCAGACCAACACTGCTGCCATGCAGGCAATCAATGGATAGACCACCCACGGATGTGGAATGGTCCATATCATAATACCCGCAGCAATACTCATACTCACGGTAGAGATATATTTTGCTTTCTTGGGGATACGCCGGTTTTCTTGCCATTCTTGAATAATCGGTCCGATAAAATGATGGTTGAGAAACCATTGATGCAGCTTTTCAGAGCCTCTGGCTGCAAAGAACACTGCTAACAGGATAAAATCAACCGTTGGTAGCCCTGGAATAAAAATGCCAAGAATCCCTAAACCGATGCATAGCCAAGCCAGACAGATAAACAATAATCGCCACCACACTGAACGCGCTAACTTGCTTGCTGGCTGTGGTGTTGGCGATAAGGTCTCTGTTTTCATTTGATTATCCATGCGATTAACGTTCTCCATACTGAAAAGCTGTTACTACTGCCTGATCACTTATTTCAACTCTTCGAGCTGGATTAATGCCTTTCCAAAATAACCAAATGCATCTAAAGCGCCTTGCACCACACGATCTTGTAACACTTGGTCAAAATCAGCCTCATCAAGTGCCTCAACAAAACGTTTCCACACTTTTGCTCGACCTTCTGGATAAGCCGCCAAATTGCGCGCTGCAAATGTTTCAGAGAAACCTAACTGCTTCTGCGCTTGTTTAAACAGAAATGCGGCACCTAAAGTTGAGCCTTCTGACACATAGATCCAACCTAGTGCTTCAGGCAATTTGACTTCAGCACTTTGTAATGTCTGACCTGCTGGCCGAATACCCAAATCCTGCAAGTCATCAAAGGCTTGTTGTGAGCGGCCACGTATGCCCAAATCAGGAATCAGTCCAGCAACCCCCTCCTGTTCAAAAAGATGCTCAATTTCCTGCTGGAAATAATATTGCGATAAGGTAAATTGGGCGTATTTCTCCTTGCTTGAAAATACATCTGCTTGCGCCATTAGCTGGTGCATACGTTCATGTTCTGCCGCTGTTTCTTGCTTTAGACGCTGAGAAAGGCGATTGGCAATCATTTGCTCTGTTGCTGCGTTCATGATTATTCTCCTAGAAAAAGAATAGGACTCATCGGTTAACGACTCCGACTGAGTTTGAGTTGCACTGGGAAATCCACCACAACAGTCACTGCACGACCATTGATTTTGTAAGGTTTGAATTTGGACTGACGAGCAGCCTGTAGAACACGCTGATCTAGACTGCTAATCCCTGAACTTTGTTTTAATTGAATCTCGATGGGCTGACCGTTTTCATTGATACGTAGCCGCAATTCCACCACACGGTTTTGTTGTTTAAGTTCCCGATCATCATAAGCAAGCTGACCAAAACTCAATACATCAACACTGCTGACTTGAACACGTTCATCACGATCAACTTGGCTTTCAGGTGCACGAGCCAATTCCTGTTGCGTGGCTGCTGTATTTACACCACCCGACTGGGATTGAGTCTGTCCTATTTGTTGTTTCGAACTGAGCAGATTTTCGGTCAACATCTGTGATGATTGATCCGATGGGGTATCCTGTATTGCTTTGATTTCTGAAGGTTGAGCTGCTATTTCTGCTCTAGACTTTACGGCTAAAGTTTCAACTTTGTGGCTGGTCTGTTGCTTGGGCACTTCATGCATAGCACTCTGACTGGTTATCACTTTTTGTTCTATGTTTTCAGTATTGGTCGGAACAGCGCGAGTGCTTGTTTGTTTTTCTAATGCGGGGATTGTTGATGGTTGGGCCACTTCAACTTTTGCTGTTGCTTGAGGAGATGCATTCTCTGACGCTGATAAAGAGACAAAATGAACTTTCAACGCATTCACTTGGGGTGAAGCTGCCAAAGTATAAGGCTCAATAAGGTGACTCAGTGACCACAGTCCCAATAAATGTAAAACAATGACCACCGTCACGATGATTGACTTACGCTGCGAATGCACCCAAATCCGAATAGGTGGTCCTTTTGTACTAAAGTCATAGCGCAGATATAGGAATTTTGATTTCATCGCCATTCCCCTAAAAACGGTGCTCAAGTTTTAGGCTGACATTGTGTTTGTCATAGGAATATAACCAATCCACATTACTGTTATTACGGTTATAGCGATAAGTCAGATTCGGCGTCATGCCATAGAACTTGAAAAGAGGCATTTGCAACACAAAGGTGTAGTTTTGCTCAAAATCTTGACGACGTGTCTCAAATGCTGCCACGTAACGATCAAACTGACGCCAACGATAGGAACTGAACAAGGTGGTATTAAAGCCAACACTCCACGGTTTACTCAGACCTAAACGAACACCTTGTTGCTGATAGGCTGCCATGTATTTTTCTTGGGTATCATGATCTAAGACATCCACGCCCCCAAACAATGTCCATTGTTCAGGTAGAATTTTCCAAAAGGTCAGCATGGCTGAACTTTCTTTACCATCTAAAGTTTTATATGTTTGATAATTTAAATCTTTGATTTCGGCTTCAAGCTTGAGTGCTTTATCGGTGGAGATAAATCGCATCCATTCCGCACGTGCCCCCCAAGCATTGTACAAACCATCATTGGCATAACGTTTATGCTCAAATAGCGGTGCAATTGTGATTTGATTTTTTAAATCAAAAAAACTATAGCCTGCATTGATATTCAGTGTGGATTCATTAAAGTCAGCATGATCATCATAAGACTGTCCATACGCTAAACCACGTAAGGAAACCCCATGATTGCCATAGAACGAAAAGCGTTTCATTAAACTGGCTTCATAGTCCATACCCGTTGCCGACTCAGCTTTAGGACTTCCACGGGTAATTTCCTGAATGGGGATCACATTGCCTTTTTGGTCAAGGCCATACAACATCCAAGTTTTACTTTGTTCAGAAGAACTATTTAGATTCGTGGCATAGGTTGGTCCAATCGCCACACTGCCTTGCCATGCGTCACGTTGATCAAGGGCCTTAACAAACAGATTAACTGTTTGCTCGACCTCAGGTGGAATCACACCACGATCACTCTGCCCCAATTTGCTCTGAATGGATGTAAAAAGGCGTGCTGCTTGTTTGTTCTTCTGCTGTTCAAACAGCACGCGCGCTAACTCGAGTTCACAAATCAGATTATTCGATTGTTTATTTAAACTACTTTGGAATTTTTGCTCTGCTATCTTGAGCTGGCCTTGAGCACGAGCCAATGCACCCTCGGCAAAGTCAGTTAAAGCTTGGTCATAACCATCATATTGTTGATAATGCTTTAGATAGACTGCCGCATTGCCCCATTGCTTTTGCATAACCGCCAAATATAAAGCTTTTGCCAGATCATCTTGGTTCTTTTCAACTTCAAATACTTGCCCATTAATCACAATATTAGGTAGTTCATCCGTGCTCCGAATCACCCCTTGTCGCTGTAATTGATGCTGTTGTTGTAATAAATTCTGATCCAAGTTTTGATTCAGGCGAAGTTGTGTCTCATCATCTGCATAAAGTGATGAACTCGCCAATAAAATCAAACAGCACAGCAATGTTCTTTTCATAAAAACCGCAAAACAAAAGTAAAAATCATCAAGCCATAAACAAGAAAAAGGAATCTACTGCTGTAGATTCCTTTCGCCATAGTTAGTTCTTCGCACCACCAAATGCAGTGTTATATGAAACATTATTAAACTCGGCGATACCCGCTAAAGCTGCAGCATTTGCACCAAAGAAGTGTCCTTGAACAATACCTGAATTATTCACCCCAGCTGTACCATTTGCACTTGCCGCGCCACTGAATTCAGCAGTACCTGGACTAAATGTCACACCGTTCAAACTTAAGCTTGAAACAGCAGTCCCTGTTCCAGTTAATGACCCTTGTAAAGTGCCTGCACCAAAGTTAGCAGTCAAATTACCGCTTAACAGATTGGTTGCTGAACCATTAATCCCTGCAACGGTATAGGTCGCCGTACCTGAGGTTGGTACTGTCGTATTGGTATTGTCACCTGCGTAATAAACAGTATGACTTGCGCTCGCTGCTGTATCGCCTGCTTTCCACCATTCACCAAAATAGACTTCCTGTGTGCCCACCTGACCAAAATTGAAATTACCTAAGGCACTGTGTGAAGGCGGCATTGCCGAAACAGGAATATGGGAGATATTAAAAGTTTTGCTACCGACAGTAACATCGGTATTGCTTGTACCGCGTGCAGAAAACGCTTGTGCCAAACCTTTTAGCGAGCTAAAACCTGTAAATGCATTGTATGGTGAACCAGCAGCTTGTACAGAAACGGCTGCTGCACCACCTAGATGGCTTGCATTTGCAGCAGCACCAATAATGATATTGTTTTCATTACTTGAAGCACCATCAATACCTGCATGTGCAAACACAGCAGAACATGCAACAAGACCGATGAACAGTTGAGAGATTTTCATTTATTGTTACTCCATTTTTCTAAAGCTAAGTTATTGTTTCAATAAAGATAACGGTATCGTTATCTATTTAGTTATAGGAACAGTAAGATCTATAACTGCTCCTTGGTTTTGTAAATAATAATCATTCAATATCATTATTTACGTTTATCTAATTCCGACTAATGTGAAGGTTGGAATTAAATTCTGTGTTAAAACTTGGTGGTCCAGCTGACTTTCAAAGTACGACCTGGTGCAGCCATTGCACTCCGAGTGAGTGGATCGATATAAAATTGGTTTGAAAGATTATTACCTACAAATTCAACTGTGTTATAGGTATCAACTTGATAGCGTGCATAGGCATCAAAAATCCACGTATCGTCCCAAGCGAGAGGCACATTGAGGTAATAGCCTTTATTGATACCAGCATCATTATTTTTACGTAATGGACTTTCATAGCCTTTGTAGAAAGTTGCTCGCGCACCAAGCTCCAATCTTTCATCTAGAAAGCGCGCGCCTAATAAAGCATGTGCGCTAAGCTCAGGTGTCGACATCGTCACGAGATAGCCGTTCGGAAAACCATCATCGACGCAACGTTGATAAGCATCGCGGAATTGAATACCTTGATCTGTTTGTACTGTACCGCTATTAATCATTTTATTAATGGCGCTATTGCTGTCACAGACTTCATTTTTGAGGTTATAAGCCATGCTTAAATCAGTGAAGAAAGCACCATTATCAAAACGGCTTTGCAACTCAATACCAGAAAGCTTTTGCTCATCCATATTGGTAAAAATCAGATTTTGATTACGCTCAATTACGTTTTTGGTTTTGTTGTAGTAATAGGCCAGCTTAATATCGGCATTACGTGCTGAGCTGAGCCAATTCCGCATGTCATAGACATAACCCACTTCATAATTAAACGCATGTTCGGGCTTAATCTCCTGATATGGCATCATTGCTGAGAAACCAACTGTACTCTCAAATAAGCTCGGTAAGCGATATTCCTCTGCATAGCGTACATAAAGCCGATTATTTTCAGTCAAATGAATGGATGCACCAAGTTGAGGTGCCCAGCCACTGTCTTTTACTTTCTGAGCTGATTCAATCGGGACCTGCTCAATCACAACAGGCTGAAAACCATTCCCGATAACCACATACTTCTGGCCTAAGGCATTCAGTTGGTTCAATATATTATCCGCTAGGGCCAAATGACCATTGTCATCAGCTTTCCAAGTGAGTGTATTTTTCTGTGACCAAATTCGGCTATACAACGTCGTTTCTGATGCAGGCACCGTTTCTAAACGGCCATCCCAATCAGGATTGTTGGCTGCATAACGTTGCGTTAAAAGGTTTAGCATACGTTGTTGCTGAGCATCATAACTTTCTGGCATGGTTCGATATTCAAAGTTGTATTCTTTGACTTTACTTTTCTTGGTAAATAACGGATTTAACGAAGGATCAATCCCATCTCTGATTGATTTATTTAAGAAGTCATCAAAGGCCCAATAAGAGCGGTAACGCATACCCGCATCAAAGCTTAGCCAAGAAGCTGGTCGATAGTTAAAATTAAAATCAAAGGTCTTTTCTTCACGACGTCCGGCACGAGGTAAAGCTTGATATAAGGAATAACTTGGACCGTATTCACCATAAATATCATCAGATGTGAGCTTTTCTTTTAAGAAGCTTCCCCCCAAAGTTAAATCGAGCTGATTCGTTAATTGTGCTTTATTACTGATACTAATACCTTGGCGTCGATTGTCTGAATGACTGATTGCCGTATTGATCAGACGATTATCTCTAAAATCAATAATCGTTGGCCATCCACCCCGTGTATAGGTTTGGCTTTCAGTGTCGGTTTGCCAAATATTGGTATAAAAATCAATCCACTGATTATTCTCAGGTTTATATTTGTATTCTAAGCTATAGGCCTTAGAACGAATATCACTGAGTGGCCATTGCGGTACACCAATTTCAGGGGTTAACCCCCATTCAATTCGTGAAGGCATGATCTCACCAAATCTATTTTTGGTATCTCGATAAGTGAATTTCAGCGCTTGATCATCGCTTGGTCGATAACCTGCCTTAAATAACCAAGACTCCATCTGACTTGAGGTATTGGGGACTTCATTACCAGGTTTATAGGAATGCGCAAAATAAGGAATAAAATCAAGACTATTACTTGGCTCAGCCCGTTTGTAATACCCAGCGCCATGTGTGCCTGAAAAATAGTTGCCACGTTCACGAACAGCATAAACAGCCAATAAATCAAATTTATCCTGTTTCATTGCCAATGCGAGTCGACCTGCTAAATCATCTCCCGAAAAGTTAGAATTATCATTGCGGGTTCGATTCTTTTTATAAATATCTGGATCGTATTTTTGACCATTGATATCCTCCCACGGCGTCGTATCATTATAGTTTTTGCCGATTTTACTCATGTCGGGCAATGAAGGATCAATGGCATTGGTAGAACCTTCTACTTTTAGTTCTGCGCCAAAGGTTTTACCCGGACGAACAATATCATCCGCTTCTAAGGTCTTGACCACAACTCCACCACCGACTGAGGTTGTGGTATTCCGTTCAAGTGATGGGCCTTTGATGACTTCAATGCCCGCAATCAGATTAGGGTCGATATAATTCCGATTATTCACCCCATTGTAGCCACGCCACACCGCAATCGACTGCTCAGTACCGTCAATGGTTAATGGCACTCGACCTACCCCTTGCACACCACGTACACTCGGATCTAAAGCACCACTATTACGGGCATCACCACTATAAACCCCAACCATCCCTTGCAAAACATCGGCTGGATTGGTGCCTTTAAAACGCTCAATATAGTCTTTGCCTGCATAAACAGAAGATCGATTGGCATCATAGACTCGATTGCTGCCCTGAGTATCACGATCTTCTTGACCATAGACCACCATTGGCGTCAAACGAACAGAGATTTCGTCATCTTGAGCTTGAGTCGAAGATGTATGATTCATCGCAGTTACTGAGGCACTTGAAGGTGCATTACTATTTTTAGCTGTCTTTTTTGCCAGTGTATAACCTTGACCGACTTTGACTGCATAGAATGCCGAAGATGCTAAAATATGCTGAAAACCTTGCTCTAATGCAAAGTTACCTTTTAATCCTGAACTGTATTGCCCTTTTAATTGCTGTGCATCAATGGCAATTGAAGTCCCCGATTGTTCAGCAAACTGATTCAATACATTGGCTAAAGTCCCTGCAGGAATATTATAAGATTTTGCCGCAACGGTTTCTGCATAAGCATGTTGCATCGGTAAAGCTAAACTCGCAATACACACTGTATGTACAGCAAATGCGAGTGTTGAAAATCGAAATAAGTTCCGACTTCGCATTTGACCATCTCCGACTTTCTTCATTCTTGCCCACCCCAGTAAATGTAAATAAGAATCATTAAATCTATTGAGATAAAATGATCCCAAATTTATTGCTTCTACTTACTATGACGAGCAGCTTTGAAAAAAGTGGAACCTAAATTTTAAAAAAATTAAAAACTTTTTAATATGCATTCATTTGACTATGCATATACTGACTATTTTTTTAATGAAATTACAATGAGATAAGGTGTTATTTGATAAACTTTTAAGTTAGGAAATACTGTTGCTAATAATTTAAGTGCATCTTGAGTTTGGTCTAAGGGCAACACTGCATTTACTTGGATATCTTGTAATGCTTCAGCATTAAACAAGATTTTGCCTTTGTAGTTTTGATCTAATTCTTTTAACACCTGATCGAGCGGTAAATCCTCTACCATCAATTGATGTTTATTCCACTTTTGTTGTTCATTATAAATATTGAGTACCGAAATTGGCTGCACTCCGTTCTGATTCATACTGACGGCTTGTCCCGCACTTACAATCACTTGTTGAGCTGAATAACCATTTGCTGCGGCTTGTACACGAACTCGCGAATGCAACATTTTTAATTCTGTTGCTGAAGGTGTAAATGCCACACTAAATGCCGTTCCAAGCGCTTGAATCTGCCCATGTTTGGTTTTGACTAAAAATGGGCGATTTGGATCTTTGGCAACATCAACATAAACCTGCCCTTGCACCAATTCGACCACTCTTTGCTTTGCTTGGAAATCAATATTGACTGCACTCTTGCCCCGCAGAATTAAGCGCGAACCATCTTGTAAGGTTTGTGTTGTCCACTGCGCCGAATCGCTTTGAATATCAGCACCGATATAGGCAATAGAGGTATCAGACACATAAAGGAAACTGCCACTGAGGATAAAGAATGCAATGACAAATGCGCTCCCCGCACGAACATGCTTATACGCTTTTGCAGACCCTAAACCTGCTTTAAGTGCTGATTGAACCACTTTTTTATGCTGTGCTGTTTGAGATACTTTTTGGATTGAGCGAATACACTGCTCGATATCAGCTGCAATTTTTTGATGTTGCTGGCTGTTCTGTTTCCATTGATTAAACTGCAATTGAGCTTTTTTTCGGGTTGGCTCATCATCTGAGCTTAACTGCACAATCCATAATGCAGCCTCTTCAACCAGTTGATGATGGTCTTGTTTATCGATTGCCATTTAAATGCTGACATCCATTTCTAAACGAATCAGATAGCAGCGAGCCAGACAGTTTGCTAGATATTTCTGAATCATTTTGGTTGAAACACCCAATCGTTCTGCCGTTTCCTTATGGGTATAACCTTCAAGGTAATGCAATATAAATGCTTGTTGTGCTTTAGCAGAGACATCTTCCAATGCCTTACAAAGCTGGTCCAAGGCCTGAATAATCTGCATTTGATCTTCTGGCGAAGCAACTGCATCCAGCATGTATTCCATCTGGCTCAAGCCATCTAAATAAGCCTGTTCTATGCGTTTGCGACGGACTTGGTCGATGAGTAAGTTTTTTGCTATTGAAGTAAGATAAGCGCGAGGTTCTTTAATGCCCAGTAGTTCATCGCGTGTTTGCAGTAATTTGATAAAGGTGTCTTGCACCAGATCAGCGGCTTGCTCAGTGTTGCCTATTTTTTGTCTCAACCATTGATGAAGCCAGCCTCTATGGTTTCTGTATAACTGATCTACAAGCATAGGGGTTTTGTTCACAATCATTTGACTCAAAACAAAGTGTGATTAAATGATAATTATTATCATTTATAAAATCAAGAAAGAATCGCACAAACTTTAGTTGACTGTTATTTTTATAAGCACAAGTTCAATATTCCACCGCTCTTAGAATACAGTAATAAGCAATAATTTATTGATTTAACAGTGCTTCTATCCACAAAATCAGTTCATTCATATGCCGATTTCTACGCTTTAATTGTTCTTTGTCTGGAATGTAATAACATAGTTCGGATTGCACACTTTCAGTTACTAATGATTGCATCAATTTTGCTTGTATTAGTCGACTGACCAATGTGTTTGAGCAAAATACCAATCCATTGGCCATCAGAGCTTCTTGAATACCAAAAATTTCTTGATCAAAGTGCTGCACAGTTATGTTTTTTTCCTCAAAAGTATTTTTCTCAAGCCATGTTTGAAATGGCGGTTTAGGCAAATTCTTATTTTTCCATTCGGTGTTAAACAGTGTAATCGACTGTTCAGGCCAATTCTCTGTATATAGCCCTGCGGCTGAAAATACATTAAATGACTCATATTTAATAATGTCTGAGGATGAAACCGATGAAACAGCACCATAACGAATCGGTAGCGCATATAAATGATTGTCCAAACTTTCACCTGTAGAGATCTCAATCTCGATCTCTGGATGGAGTTGTGAAAAAGTCTGCATGGCTGGGATCAAAATCATTGCTGCCAAGGATGACGTTGTGGTGATCTTAATCACTCGGCTGGCGGTACTCACCTCTTCTAAAGCATCTTCAATAGTCCGAAATCCTTTAGATATTGCGATCGCTAATTTTTCGCCAGTCTCTGTTAAGCTGATTTTTCGAACCTGTCGATAAAACAAGTCCACATTTAAACGGCTTTCCAAATTGCTGACGTGATGAGAAATAGCAGTTGGTGTCAAAGACAACTCCTCCGCAGCCAATTTAAAACTGCCTAAACGAGCAGCAGATTCAAATGCTTTCAATGCTTGTAAAGAAACCTGCATTTTCAACACTCCATAAATAAGTTTTATAGATGAATTTAAATCATTCATAGCTGTAATTTACTGGTTTGTCTAGCCTCTAATGACCTCTTAAGATGAGTTTATCTTTTAATTCCTCAAGTGAGCGATCATGACAACCCTATTACATATTGATGCCAGTGTTCGAGCAGCTTTCAATCCAAATCCAAGTCATAACTCCATTTCCAAAAATATCGCGAAACGCTTTATTGAGACCTTACAACAGCAACAAGTGATAGATGAGTATATTTATCGTGATGTAGGCATGAATCCACCCGCTTTTATTAATCAAGACTGGATTGGTGCGGTGTTTAGCCCTGAAGAAAAAAGAACAACCGCGCAAAAGGAAATCTTAGCCTTATCTGATCAATTGATTGCTGAAGTTGCAGCAGCCAATCTCATTGTGATTTCATCACCGATGTATAACTATGGTATGCCTGCACAACTAAAAGCGTGGTTTGATCAAATCATTCGTATCAATAAAACCTTTGACTTTGACCTTGCGCGTGGCGACTTTCCACTCCAACCTTTACTGTCAGGCAAACGCTTGGTGATTATCACGTCAAGTGGAGAATTTGGTTTTGGCACCGATAGTATTCGCGCCAATCAAAGCCATCTTGTGCCGCATCTGCGCACTTTAAGCAAATATTTAGGGGTTGAGTATATTGATGAAATTGCATCTGAATACCAAGAATTTGCAGATATTAGACATCAAAAATCTTTAGACAATGCATTGAATCAAGTAGAAACACTCGCAACAAAACTAGTACTTTTTTAGCAACGGAACAGCGCGTTGCATATGGAATATGAATAATTTCGGCATCTAAAATAAGTAGAAGATTAATGGATAGCGTGATTCTTATCGATCACTTTATCCATGTTCTCTTTAACTTTTTTACTGATGAAAAATTCATGATTTAGCTTCTAAAGCATCAATTATGGCAAATGCGGTAACACGTGCAGAAAATGGATTCTGTCCTGTAATCAGGTTCGCATCACGCACCACATTGGGTAGAAATGGAATGAATTTTCTTTGATAAAGTGCGCCACGTTGTTTTGCCAGTTCTTCAGCGTTATAAGGTACTTTCTTTGCCACCCCAGCCAATACTTCTTCACACCATGCAAAACCTGTCAGCTTTTTTCCTTGAATTAAATATTGTCCATTTGATAACTGAACATTGAGCAATCCACAATAACCATGGCAGACACTGGCAACAATGCCACCATGTTCATAAATATTTTTGGTGATGTTCTGCAATTCAGCATTGTCTATAAAGTCCCACATCACCCCATGCCCACCGGTGTAATAGATTGCGTCATAATCTTGCCAGTTAATCTCAGAGGGCTTTTGGGTGGTTTCCAAGAGCTGCATAAAAACGGGGTCATTTTTACGTTTAAGCACAGAAGCATCGGCAACAAAACGTTCTAATGATTTAGGTTCTATCGGCGAATGTCCTCCGTTTGGGCTAACAATATCTTGAATATAATGTTGCTTTTCAAACTCATCATAGGCATGCGTCAGTTCCCCTAACCATAATCCAGTTGGACGATCGATACCCTCATATTTAGAGACGTTGGTTACCACATGGAGAATACGTTTTGACATCTTTCACCTCTGCTTTTTGATTTATTTTTAATCTTGCTTTTGCATCACTATAAGCTTAAAGTTTGCTTTAATGTCAAGAGAAAATCAGTAATGAATATCAGTGAATTATCTAAACAAAGTGGTTTAAGCACCCCAACCATTCGTTATTATGAGCAAATCAAGCTATTACCGAAGGCTAAACGCAAATCAAATGGCTATCGGGAATATAGTGAAAATGATCTCAAGCAGCTATTCCTGATCCAACAAGCACAGCAAGTTGGCTTTTCTCTGACAGAAATTAAAGCGTTTTTACCATCGAATGTCTCTTCATGGAATCATGACATTCTCATTGGCTTGCTCGAAAGCAAGATCAAAGATATTGAAGAACTAGAGCAAAAACTGGCAGTGAGTAAGCAAAATCTGCAAATGATGATTGTGGCGATCAATAGCAAACCAGATGAAATTACCTGCGAAGAAAATGCGCAACGTTTGCTCAATCTGTACTATACCAACGACAAAGTCTAATACGTCATTAATCAATTTTTAAGCCGTCATCACAACGACTGCTCATAAAGAAATGCGCAAAAGTACTTGACCTTAAACCTCACTTTAAGCATAGCATCAATCTCAGGGATCGAATGAGGAAGCTGTCATGTTTAATGTTTGGAACTTTGCAAAGTGGTTGACTGGCATTTTTATGCTCATATTCATCAGTAATATGACCTATGCAGCCGAAGCTGCTCAACAACACGTACAAGCTAAGCCAAAAGGCAAAATTTTGGTGGTGATGACCAACCACTCAGCTTATCCAACTCGATCAGATAGGACAGGATTGTGGCTAACTGAACTCACCCATTTTTATGACATTGCACAAGCAGCTGGCTATGACATGGATTTTGTCAGTCCACAAGGTGGTGCTGTACCGCTAGATGAACGTAGTCTTAAGCCAATTTATGTTGATCAATCAGCAAAAAAGCACTTGGCTGATCCCCAATTCATGCAACGCTTAAGCAATACACTAGCACCCAATGCCATTGATACTTCCCACTATAAAGCGATTTATTACACGGGTGGACATGGCACCATGTGGGATTTTCCCAACAACCAAGGCCTAAAGCAGATCAGCGAAAAGATTTATCAGCAAGGTGGCGTGGTATCGGCAGTATGTCATGGTGTAGGTGGATTATTGCCGCTTCAAACCCCAACGGGTCAACCCCTCATTGCAGGCCGTACGGTTACAGGCTTTGCCAATATTGAAGAGACTTTATCAGGAATTAAGTCTCAAGTCCCTTTCTCGTTGCAAGATGGATTAGTACAACAAGGAGCAACATATAAACGAGCGTTCTTTCCATTTACTTCTTTTGTGATCGCTGATGATCGAATTATCACTGGGCAAAATCCACAATCCAGTAAAGAAATTGCAGAGGCAGTCGTTAAGCGCTTAAATACTTTCAATTAGACTTTATTAAAAAAACCAGATTTGATTATCTGGTTTTTTTAACATCTACATGATGTTTAGCTTTATCTTATTAAACTTGAAAATAGCCTTCCTAAATTTTCCCAAAAAAAGTCCCCTTATATTTCAAGATGGGGCTCAGAAATAACATCCTTATACTCCACGGAAAATTAGGTAACTGCTATGATTTTCTTAAATTCATCATGACTATACTTATTACGGCTCCCATAAATGACAATCCGAGCCATAGGTTAAACAGGAAATTAGCCTTATGGGGTTCTCCATCTGCCCCAGCTGGGGTTAGGAAGATGTGATTGCTAAATAGAATCACGCCTCCCCAGTAGAGAACAGAAATAAGCACACTCACAAGAAGGGTTATTCGTAACTTTTTTAGCTTGGTCATCTATTTAACCTCATAAAATCAAATGCGCTTGGACTTGCTGAAAATCACTCCAGATTCCATTGATAACTATACCCCACTGAATGCGAAAATAGCTCCCCGTACCTGTAATCCGGGTCTTATTTCATAGGTTCATATGCTTCATTCCCGTTCCTGCGTTGGATTGATCTAAATAGAGAATAAAAAAGTAAACTTATGAGTAAAGCGGATTTTTTATGATCAAAAACTACTTTTTACTTTCCAATATTTTTAATCGCTTGCCCATAAAAAAGCCAATTACAGATTGTTCTGCAATTGGCTGTTGTTCAATCTATTAGCTAAGTATTGGCAAGTTGTTGCTCAGCTTAAGATGAAAGTGAATATGTACGCATTCGATTTTTATATTGGCGCGTACGACATGTCATTGCTGATTGTTGCAAAATCAACGCCCAAAGCGGAGAAACTTTTGGATTGGTTGATTTACCAAGACTGAGTTTACGTAACTGGAATTTCACTGTGGCCATATTGGCAAGCGATGCTAAGGTTTTATTTTCCCATGTAATTGCTTCCAATTCAGGTGCCGTATTTTGCCCTTGTTTCCACTCATTTGGGAGATTTGGATCGATTGCCAAAGCTGTGGCAATCCCGACCATATCGACACCACTTTCAATGACCTGTTCAGCCACTTGTTTACGACGAATTCCACCCGTCACCATTACAGGCATCTTGGCAACTTTACCAATCTCTTGAGCAAACTCTAGAAAATAAGCTTCTCGAGCCAAGGTACGACCATCACGTGCCTGACCTTGCATTGCCGGTGCTTCGTAACTACCACCAGATAACTCAACCAGATCAACAGCCAGTTCGTTGAGCATCATAACCACTTGCTGTGCATCTTCAGCACTAAAACCACCGCGTTGGAAGTCAGCCGAGTTCAGCTTCACCGCCACTGTAAATCTGTCTGAAACCACAGCACGCACCGCTTTAACAATCTCAATCAAAATACGTGCACGATTTTCCAAAGAACCACCCCATTGATCTTGACGCTTATTACTGAGTGGCGAAAGAAACTGACTGAGTAAATAACCATGTGCCGCATGGATTTCAACACCAGTAAAGCCTGCTTTTTCTCCTAAACGTGCAGTGTTGGCAAAACGTTGAATGACTTCATTAATCATGTCTTGGTTCATTTCAATCGGTGTATTAAAACGATCTGACATTTTGCCTAAATCTAAGGCAACCGCAGAAGGCGCCCAAGTCTCTTGACCTAAATTGGATTGCATTTGACGGCCAGGATGATTGATTTGCAACCACACTTGTGCACCCTTCGAACGACCGATTTGTGCCCAGCGTTTGAATGTATCCAAATATTTTTCATCTTCCAGAACTACACCACCAGGTCCTGTCATAGCACGACGATCCACCATGACATTACCTGTGATAATCAAACCAACGCCTCCATCCGCCCAAGCTTGGTATAAACGCATCAGCTCTTCAGATGGTGCATGGTTTAAATCCGCCATATTTTCCTCCATTGCAGCTTTTGCAATGCGATTGGGGATATGTGAACCATTTGGGAAAACTAATTGTTCAAATACTTTCATTTTGATTACCTCATTGAGTATGGGTTTACTCTAAGGTTAAAGTAAACTTTAATGTCAATAGGTTTGATCAAACTTTATTAATCTTTTCTAATCATCAAAATAAAATCATAAACTTAACAAGTGATACCAATATCAAAAAAATGCTTAAAATAAAAAATAGAGGCAAATATGCCTCTATTCTTGAATGGGATTTTGAATCAAATCAATGCCGCCTACGCACGAATGAATGCCAATAGATCTGGATTAATGACATCGGCATTCACGGTTAACATGCCATGAGAAAAACCTTTGTAGGTTTTTAAAGTTCCGTTTTGTACCAATTTGGCAGACAATGCCCCAGAATTTTCATAAGGTACAACTTGATCATCATCACCATGCATTACCAATACAGGGACTGAAATCTTTTTCAGGTCCTCAGTAAAATCAGTCTGGGAAAAGGCCACAATGCCATCATAATGTGCTTTTGCGCCACCCATCATGCCCTGACGCCACCAATTCCAGATCACAGGTTCAGATGGATTTGCATCTGGACGGTTAAAACCGTAGAAAGGCCCCGCTGGTAAATCATAGTAAAATTGCGAGCGGTTTTTAAATAACTGATTTTGCAAGTCATCAAAGACTTCTTTAGGTAGACCGTCAGGATTATTGGCTGTTTTGACCATAATAGGTGGTACCGCACTCACCAAAACGGCCTTGGCAACATTCGCTTCACCATGACGTGCAATATAATGAGCCACCTCACCACCACCTGTTGAGTGGCCAATATGAATCGCATTCTTAATCCCAAGATGCTGCACTACAGCTGCAACATCATCTGCATAATGGTCCATATCGTGCCCATCCCAGACTTGACTGGAACGACCATGCCCGCGACGGTCATGTGCGACAACACGGAAACCTTCATTTAAAAAGAATAATAGTTGGGCATCCCAATCATCTGAGCTGAGTGGCCAACCATGATGAAAAAATAAGACCTGTGCATCGCGAGGTCCCCAATCTTTATAAAAAATATCTACACCATCTTTTGTCGTAACGAATGCCATCTTTGTTTCTCCTGTGTAAGATTTACACTGTCGATTCATGATCTATGTTCTAATTAATTTACTTATAACTACATTTTTTAAGTACCATCCGTGTGGATAGTGTTTCTATACTAAGATTAAAGTTCGCTTTAAGGTCAATGCTTTTAGTCCTATTCTGATAATAAAAATGTAATTTAATGATTAAAAATAAACGAATGATCAATAGACTTACTCATTGAGATCAATGTTTTTTTTCACAAAGTTAAATGTTTTCAGCACTTATTTTCTTTACATTGTTTCAACGAACCAGCTTTGTACTTATCAAATATCAAATTTTGCTGCTTGACATTAAAGTTCACTTTAATCTTATAGTGAACTCAGATATAAGAAATGTTCTTGTCATTGGCAGGCATTTTGAATGACTTGGTCAATCAAAGGTTTACGAATATGCAAAGCAATAAACAGTTTACTGAAGTTGAGTTTGGGCAACAAAAAGTCAATGTTCCCAAAGGTGGATATTATGACCGGTTTAGAATGAATCCCGATTTAGATCAAGTTGCACAAGATCCTGCCGCTGGCAATATTGATTTCTTTCGCAAAACGCCTAAACAATGGGTTGAATCGAGAGTTGGTCCAGTTTGGGCACCCAATTTTTATTATCGTAGTGGCAATGTGCAAGTGTTGATGTTAGCACCATTTAAACAACTCCAGAAAAAATTACCCGCTCCTTTAGAACCTTTACAGGCCTTTCCTGGCTATGGGCTGGTCGCCCTTACCTTCTTTACATACTCTGTTTGTGATAACGATCCATATAATGAAGTCTCTGTTGCAATTGTGGTGCGTAAGCCCAATGCACGCACTCCGCATGCTTTGGAACTCATCAATTCAATTCGTCAACGCCATTTTTACGCACATGTTTTAGCGCTACCTGTAGATACAGAAATTGCGCGGGTCCGTGGTGTTTATGGTTACCAACTTCCTAAATGGCTCACTGAAATTAAGGTCGATATCAGCTCCAAAGACGTGAATGCGAGCCTAACAGATACATCTGGCAAAATCGATTTAAGCCTGTTTGCCCCAACACCCAATTTGCATTCAGTAAAATCTGAATCACATATGAGTCAAGCGACGATGTTACATCTGGTTGATGGCAAATGGCAGCAAACCTTGGTTCAATCTAATGTCTTATCTTTTGGACAAAAACTTCTGCCTAGAAAAGTCAAATTAGTCCGTCATGGTGGTCCTTTGAGTCAATTATTAGATGAACTTGGTGCGTCGAAGATTCTTCGTTTAGACGTGGTTCAAGACACACAAGTCATTCTCCATTTGCCCAAAGCACTTTAATATTCAACTCATCAAATCGTTAAGGAAAAACAAGTAATGACAAAATTAAATTATGATCTTGTGGTCTTTGGTGCGACTAGCTTCGTCGGCCAGATTCTAACTCAGTATTTGGCCGAATATTTTGCCACTCAAAAAGAACAGATCCGTTGGGCAATTGCTGGACGTTCACAGCAGAAATTACAACAGGTCAAAGATGCGCTTGGCCCTATTGGCCAAGCTGTCCCGATCTTGGTTGCCGATGCCAATAATCAAACCGAACTCGATGCGCTCTGTGCACAAACACGTGTGGTCGTCTCAACGGTTGGCCCATATGCTTTGTATGGTGAACCGTTAATTCAAGCCTGTGTGAATAACGGAACAGATTATTGTGATCTGACTGGAGAAACCCAGTGGATTAAACACATGATCACCAAGTATGAAGCGCAAGCACAACTCTCAGGTGCGCGTATTGTGCATTGCTGTGGATTTGATTCAGTTCCATCGGATATGGGCGTTTATTACCTGCAGCAACAAGCACAACAGCTGTTTAATGCGCCTGCCACTCAAGTTTCCATGCGGGTTAAAACCTTAAAAGGTGGTGCATCGGGTGGTACAGTCGCTAGTTTGATCAATGTGATTCAAGAGGCTGCGGCTGATCCTGCATTGCGTAAAGATCTACTTAATCCATACATTCTCTGCCCCGCAGATCATGGCAATACCCAAAGACAGATTTATATCAAAAGTGCCAAATTCGATCCTGATTTTAATGCATGGATTGCGCCTTTTGTCATGGCTGCTGTAAATGAACGTGTGGTACAGCGTTCTAATGCTTTATCCGGTAATGCCTATGGCAACAACTTTCGCTACAACGAAGCGATTTTGACTGGTGAAGGGCTAAAAGGACGTTTAAAAGCCTTAGCTGTCGTCTCTGGTCTCGGTGCATTTATGCTCGCTGCGGTCAGTAAACCGATTAGCCAAGTCATGGAACGTTATCTATTACCAAAGCCGGGAGAAGGCCCTACGCCGGAGCAACAATTGGCAGGACGATTTGACTTACGTTTTGTGGGTAAAACCGATGCAGGACAAAGCCTAAAAATCAAAGTAACTGGTGACCGTGATCCTGGTTATGGCTCTACAGGCAAAATGTTGGGACAAGCAGCGTTGAGTCTTGCCATTGACCATACCAAAGATGGCGAAAAATCTACGCCTCAAGGTGGCTTTTGGACACCTGCGACCATGTTTGATGATCGATTTATTCAACGTTTAACAAAACATGCTGGGCTTACTTTTGAGCAGGTTTAAAATCTTCTGTTTTTAACTCGACTTTCTGAGGGAACCGTTTCAATAAGTGAATACTCATTGTTAAAAACAGCATCATAAAACTTATCAGGCCTTAGAAATTAAGGCCTGATTTTAAAACTTAAAGCATGAGACGTTTTCTTGCAGCGAGATACTCTTTTTCAAGTCGGCTCACGAGTTCTTCGACTGAGGTGGTGGCTTTGATTGCATTTAAACCTTGACCACATCCCCAGATGTCACGCCATGGTTTGACCTTATGCTGTGTACCATCTTCATTCGGTGTACTGAAATCCATATCTTTCAGATTGCCTTCAGGTAAATTGGTTGGATCAAGCCCCGCCGCACGAATACTTGGTGCCAGATAGTTGCCATGTACACCAGTGAATAGGTTGGAATAGACAATTTCATCTGAATTATGATCGACAATCGCCTGCTTATAAGCGTCTTCTGCATTGGCTTCATCTGTGGCAATAAATGCTGAACCAATATAAGCAAAGTCTGCTCCCATCGCCTGTGCCGCAAGAACCGCATCACCAGTAGAAATCGCACCAGACAAAGCCAAAGGTCCATCAAACCATTCACGAATTTCCTGAATTAATGGAAATGGACTCTTGACGCCCGCATGCCCACCAGCACCTGCAGCCACTGCAATCAAACCATCAGCCCCTTTTTCAATCGCTTTCTTAGCAAAGGTATTGTTGATGACATCATGCAAAACGACACCACCATAACTATGTGTCGCATCATTGATTTCTGTTCTTGCACCCAGTGATGTAATCACAATCGGTACTTTGTATTTGACAATCAATTCCATGTCATGTTCCAAACGATTATTACTTTTATGCACGATTTGGTTGATTGCAAAAGGTGCCGCAGGTCGGTCTGGATGTAAGGCATTATGTTCAGCAATTCCTTCAGTAATCTCTTTCAGCCATTCTTCTAGCTTTTCGGCAGGTCGTGCATTCAATGCCGGCATCGAACCAATCACACCTGCTTTACATTGCGCCAACACCAGCTTGGGCGTGCTAATAATAAATAAAGGTGAACCAATTACAGGGAGTCTCAGGTTTTTCATTAATTCTGGAATTTTTGACATTACTTTTATCCTTTAGATACTCATTATTTCAAATAGATAAAGCCTTTTTTGGAAATAAGAAGCATTTCACTTTTTAAAATTCACTTCATCATATCCAGATAAAAGTTTTTATGCAACAAGTTGCATAAACTTTACATTCACGTCTGTTTAGTAAGTAAAATGACAAAGCAGTTGAATGAAAAACCTATTATTGAATTAAATATCAGCATATTACCTGTCTATCTAACTTAATTTTAATCAGCAAAGATTCTTGCCTCTCATGGTCATACCTTAAATCAGTAGAAAATTCTTTTACTTCTCTGCCATACGATTCCCCTTTTTATCAGCATGATTAAATAAGAATCGTTACCAACAATATTAATGCGCTCGCTCTCAAAGATGGTATGCTTCGTTAATTTTTATTCTTTTATCAATCTCCTGGAGCTATTTTATGAGCGCAATGACAAAGAAGTTGCAACAGATGCGATTCGCTTCTGTGCTTGAAGCCGTCACTTTATTGTTGCTATTCCTCGTGGCGATTCCACTCAAGTACGCATTTGATTTACCGATAGCGACAAAGATCATGGGGCCGATTCATGGTCTGGCATTTTTATTCTATCTTTGGAACTTAGTCCGTACGGCTTCACTTTGGTCTGGCGTAGAATTGCTTCGATTATTTGTGCTTGCCTTTATTCCATTTGGTGGCTTCTTTAACGAAAAATACATCGCACAACGTCAAGCCAAACTATAAGGCTCTTAAATTGATACTGAAGAAAGGAAATCTAATGATTTCCTTTTTTATTGTTTGAAAAATAAAAAAGCTATTCATACCAGATCAATGCGTGATTTCACATCGGGTTCACATTCCAAATTTTATTATAATTTTAAAAGGAGTGAGATCATCAATATGAATGTTATAAAAACACTGGCTATCTCAACACTGAGCTTACTCTCCTTAGTTGCTTGTAAAAGCATATCGAGTTATACCGCTGATTATGAGAAAGCAAATCAACAAATCCGTGGAATCCCCTTAAGTGATGCACAAGCTCAAATGATTGGTCTGGATTTTGTTTCCGCATTTAATAGTATGGGCACATTAAGTTTTGTAAAAAATGCAAGCCAACTCTATGCTGATAATTTATACATAAATGACACACTCTCTCAATTCTCAACTAAAAAAGAGCTGATGAAGCATTTTGAGGGAATGAATAAACATGTCAGTAAGGTATCGGTAAAATTAATTAGTGCAACCAATAAAAATGACTCTGCTTATATTCATTGGCAAATGACCTATGATTTTAAAATGTTTGGTCGAATAAAAACAATGTCTTCCTATGGCATTAGCCAAATCAAAGTGAATGCTGAACATCTCATCATATTTCAACAAGACTATTGGGACCCAGCGAATGGTTTATATCGCTCTGTTCCATATATCGGAACAGGCTATTCTTTGCTTCTCCCCTTTAAGAAATAGTCTAAGATTTACGCAAATAAGTGCAGAATAAACTATGAACAATATTTCGTTATTAGAACAATTAAATAAGATTGAAGGTTTAATTATTTTGGCCTTAGTCGATGCTTTTGATGGTTCTATTTTAGAAACTATAGGTGAAGAGTTTTTTAATTTTGATTTCGCGGTGACTGAAGGTGTGAATCTATTTAACTACCAGAAAAAATTAATGGATGAAATTAGTCCTCATGATTTTCTAGAAAGTGTGCTCATGAGTACGGATCATCAATACCACATTATTACACCACTAGAAACCAACCATAGTGTTTTCCTCTATGCAATTTTAGACCGTGATCAAACCAATTTGAGCTATGCAAGCTATGAAATTCAAAGGATTGAACGTGGTCTGAACTTCTACACTTATTAAATATGACTCAATATATATAAATAAAACAGACTGACGAAACAGTAGCATCTAGGTGAAAAAATGAATAATTATTTTATGCAATTGGGATGTATTTTTTTATTACTGATATTAAATTCTAATCCAGCCTATGCAAATATGCAGAAATGTAAAACAGCACCTTTAGTCGTTACTGCAAAAACAGTAGGCACTGTCAGCTACTATGCGGACAATTGCCATCAGAATTGGGAAAGTCAAAATATTCAATTAGATTTTTCTTACGACCAAAATATTCCAGAATGGGCATTCAAAAAAGCAGCCAACTATTATCTTAAAAAAAATATTAGCAATTTTGCTAACGACTCTGTATTAAACCAAATTACTGAACTGTACAAACCTGTAAAAAAAGGTGATTTATATTCTTTAGCCTATAATCAAATGAACCAACAATTAAAGCTCTCTCTTAATCAGAAATTGTTAGGTTCGATCACAGACCCACAAGCGAATCAATATTTCAAAATATGGTTTGGAAGCTCACCTTTTAATGCTAAATTAAAGCAACAATTACTAAATCAATAACTTGATCTAATTATTATGAACAATCAATTTATTCTTATGGTGGAAGATCATTATGAGCTTGCCGCCACAGTTTGTGAATTTCTAGAACAACATGGCTTCGTGGTGGATCATGCACGTAACCTCGATGCCGCCCGTAACTTTTTAAAAACACATCCGTATCATTTACTTTTGCTGGATATCAATTTACCTGACGGCTCAGGGTATGACTTATGTGAATGGCTCCGAATTGATCAAGGCAAAGATATTCCTATTTTGATGTTAACCGCCAGAGATACACTCGATGACAAATTAAAAGGTTTTAGCGCAGGAACAGATGACTACCTCGTAAAACCTTTTGATTTTAATGAACTGGTTATGCGTGTACGTGCCCTGATTAAGCGATCTCTTGGTGAAGTATCAAGCAGTAAAATTCAAATTCACGATCTGATTCTAGACAGTGCGACTCAAACCATAACACGCGCAGGTCAATCAATTGAATTGCCACGGATTCAATTCAAATTGTTAAAAATTTTGATGCGAAACTCTCCCAAAGTGATTACCAAACAAGAAATTATTATCGAGTTATGGGGCGATGAAGAACCTGAAAGCGATGCATTACGTAGCCATATCTACAATTTAAGAAAGATGATCGATAAACCTTTTCAGGAAAAATTGATCCATACCATATCTGGTGTAGGTCTAAAAGTTGCTTTGGATATGACAGCGCATTAATTTATATATACGACGACGATTAAGCCTGTTGTATTTTCCAATTGCAGATGAGGATGTGTATTTAAATAATATTGTCGATCGAACAACTCAACTCGCCAGCCCAACTGGGTACATAATTTCTTAACCAACTGTAAACCAATGCCGTGACCTTTGGCGGTAAGTTGAAGTTGTGAACTATTTAACTCCTGAACCTTACAATCATTTGGCATTGCAATACCAATCCCATTATCGGCAATTAGAATACTATTTTTGCGATGAATGATATGAATATTAGAACCTTGAGAATAATTCAGTGCATTGCGTAAAATATTGCTCAACACCATTTTAGTCATTGAAGGATAAATCCATCGGGCTGATTCCTCAGCATCATCTTGTACAAAAATCTGCACGCCCTTGCCTTGACTGACAGGTTCCAGATCTCTGACTAAATCGCTGATGATATTGGACAACTTCACTTGCTCTGCAATCAATGTATTGGTTGTATTACGTGCAATTGCCAGCAAAGTTTCAACCAGTAATTGCATATCATCAATGGTATTCGAAATACGATGCAGTGATTTATCTTCACCGTATTTGACCTGACACAGCTGCACATTCCCTTTTAAAATCGTCAATGGTGTCCGTAATTCATGACTGACATCGCCTGTAAATTCGCGCTCTCGGTTAATAAACTCACTCAATACTTGATGGTATTTTTCTAATGCTTGTTTTAAATATTCAGCTTCCATATTGCCATTGGTACCGATTCCTTGGAATGGAGATGCCTCCTTATACTGATGTGCCCAATCAATATGTTCTAAGGCATTTGCTAAACGGGTAATTGGCGAAAAATAACGTTTGGCCCGCCGATTTGACCACCATAAGATGCTATACAGCACAATAAGACTGAACATTAACGGTGCTAAACCAAACATCCAAACGATTTTATTGACATTGCTTTCACCAAAAACCAGTAGCACATGCTGCCCATTTTTTTCACCATAAACGGTCATACGATCTTTGCCGTCGACAAAGATTCGGTGAACACCTGGTTTTAGCGATTGATTTTGAAATGCTAAAGGTGGTTTTTCACTTTTCCAACGGTAGCCATATAAGTTTTTAGTATCGGGTAAATCAGCATTTGGATTACGATCAACACGCATCCAGTAATGCTCCATTTCTTGTTCAAGTGCGGTTTTAAGCAATGAGCCTTTGATCACCCAGGCACTGCATGCAATCCCAATAATAATCGAAAGCGCGATCAGTCCAATTTGCAACCAATAATAACGATTAAACATCCGACTCAGTGGACGGTTATTGGCATCGCTTTTATTGGTTTTAAACATAATCTTGCCTATTTACACAACTGCTTGTTTTAATTATACGGCTTTCTTTTTGAACAGGAAGTGACCAACGATCCATTCTTGCCCCTGCTCAAATCCAAACAATTCAGCACAAGCCATAAAAAAGATACGCCAACGTTGCCACCATGCCGCCGCATCTTGCCCGTACACCTTTTCAAAAAGTGGTTTTAATTGTTCAGCATTATGATCCATGTTTTCCAGCCATGCATTTGCTGTTTTTTCATAATGAGTTCCAGACCATTGCCAATGTTGCGACAATTCCAGATGCTGTTGAAAGTGTAAAAATGTCGAACTTGCAGGCATCAATCCACCTGTAAAAAAGTATCGCGACATCCAGTCATATTCACTTTTGATTTCGAAAGGATAGTGTAAGAAACGATGACAGAAAATATGACACCATAACAGTCCATCCGCTTTGAGCCACGATTGAATTTTTTCAAAAAGCTTTTGGTAATTTCTTACATGTTCAAACATCTCAACCGAAACAACACGATCAAATGCGTTTTGCTGCAATTCAAGTACATTGACATCACAGGTAATAACATCAATATTCATCAAGCCATATTTCTCAGCTTTGGACAAAATATGCTGACGTTGCGTCGCTGAATTGGAAACAGCCGTAATTTTTGCATTTGGATAACGCTCTGCCATCCACAGCGTAAACGAACCCCAACCACACCCTAATTCCAAGATATATTGCCCATCGTTTAACTGGGCACGATCGCTATAAATCTGCAATGCAAACTCTTCAGCTTCATCTAATCCAGTTCGATCATGTGGAAAGAAACAGGCACTATATTTAAGTCGTTTTCCTAAAACCGCCTCAAAAAAAGCCGTGGGCAATTCATAGTGTTGCTCATTGGCTTTATCGGTTTCAATTGCGATCTGGCTATGCTTCAACATATTCAGCACATCCATATAACGTTGAGCACCTTGTTCGGGGTCATAGCGACCTTCTTGAATCAAACGCTTCTTGCTGAGTGCACGAATTGCTGCACGAATCGCCTGATCGGGTACTAAGCCACTTTCAACAAGTTTTAATGATTGATTAATAATAAAGTCCATGTGCGTACCTACTCTTTTGGTTTCCACGGAATAAACATTGAAGTTCGTTTTTGGTAATCGAGATAATTTTGACCTCGATTTTTTAATGCTTGTTGTTCACTAAATGGAATACCGGTGATGTAATACAAAAATAGCCACATCAAGACTGGATATATCCATAGACTGTATAACCCTGCTGCAAGTCCTATTATTGGATATGCAAACCAGTGTATCCATTCAAAAAAATAATTGGGATGCCGCGAATAACGCCACAGACCTTGATCCATGGTTTTGCCATCATTTTGTTTTTGTTGCTTGAAATGAAACAATTGCTGATCTGCGACCACTTCACCTAGAAATGCAATCAGCATAACAATTCCCGCAATGATCAAAAAAACATGGGTTTGTGGACTCCAGACAGAACTCGGCACATGAAGCAAAGTCCACATCGGGATGGTAAATAAGATTGCCAAACCTGCTTGAAACATAAAAAAGGAATAAAAACCAATATGTTGATATTTCCCCATCGCACGACGCATATTGGCATATCGGCGATCTTCCACTGATTCCGCTTGATACCGACGCCATAAATGCCAACTTAAACGCATAAACCAGATTGAACTGAATATGCCAATAAACAACCTGACATGAATCAAAGCATCATCCACTAACCATGCAGTCAGCAGAATATTCAGCGCAATGCAAAAACTCCAAACAACATCAACAATGCCAGCACGGTGATTGTATGTTGCCCATAACCAACAACCTGTCATTAACACAGCATCAAGTAAAAACAATTGCCACAACATCACTGTCTCCTTGATACGTTAAATCAGTGGATAATTAATAAGGGCTTGCTTCAAATAAAAGCTGTGCATCGCTAATGACCCCTTCTTTAAAGCCGCCCTCGCAATAACACAAATAAAAGTCCCACATTCGAATAAAGTTTTCATCAAAACCTAAAGCAAGAACTTGTGCTTCGGCATTTAAAAAACGTTCCCGCCATTGATGAATGGTTTCAGCATAACTTTGGCCAATATCCTCCAGATGTTTCAAGCGTAACTTCTGCTCTGAAGCCGCTTGTGTTAACACACTGATAGATGGGATAAAACTCCCGGGAAAAATATAGCGCTTAATATAATCTACGCTATGCAGTGCTTTTTTATATCGTGCATCTTCAATCGTAATGGCTTGAATCAGACCTAGGCCATTTGGTTTTAATAAAGACCTACATTGATTAAAGTAATTAGATAAATATTGCTCACCAACAGCTTCAATCATTTCGATCGAAACTAACTTATCAAATTTCCCCTCTAGTAGCCGATAATCCTTAAGTTGGACATTAACTCGATGGCTTAGACCAGCATCGGCAACTCTTTGGATTGCTTCATCATATTGCGCTTGTGAGATGGTAATCGTGGTTACTTTACAGCCGTAATGCTGAGCGGCATAGATAGCAAAACCTCCCCAGCCACTACCGATTTCAACCAGATGATCCATGGGTTTAAGTTGTAACTTCTGACAGATCAACTCTTTTTTATAATCAGAAGCTTGCTCTAGCGTCATCTCCTTGTGCTTGTACACTGCACTAGAGTACATCATGGAAGAATCAAGAAATAATTTAAAAAAATCATTACTTAAATCATAGTGCTCCGCAATATTTTTACGGCTGCCTGCCAACGAATTTTTGCGGGATCTATACCATGCTTTTAATAACAATTGGCTGGCTTGTGATATAAGGTTTTGATTGATCTTATCCAAAACGTCGCGATTTCTTGCCAATATCTGAATGAGTTCGACCAGATTTTCACTACTCCAATGGCCACGAATATAGCCCTCCGCGGCACCAAGCACACCATTTTTAAAAATGAGATCGATTAGATCTTTGTGATGAATATCTACAGTTACTTCCAGATCAGAAACTTCACCGACAGTTCCATTCCATTCACCACGAAAGTGAATTTGTCCATGTCGAAGTTTCAGCAAGCCGCGTAAAACCAATGGAAGTGTGTCTTGTTCACCAAAAATTAGCGTTTTTATCATCTCGTTCTAAATCCTTATTCTTTTTGGGATGTCGATAAAATGGAACTTTTTTAAGCCAGAGTTGAAATGCTTGTACATAAATTGAAGCTAACATTTTGAAAGGTTCAAATATATGTTGAATAGCATAACGACTAAGCTGTGAAGGAAGTGTGATGTGCGCTAATCCAAACCGCATCGTTGCATCAAAAATGAATTGCTGGTTTTGATAAAGCTGCATATGAATCACATTTTGACTATTAGAGAAGTTAAATTTCCATTTGTATTGAATATCCATTGGCATAAATGGCGAGACATGAAAACTTTTCTCGAAATCAAACTCATAACTGTCATAAGGACTATGATTTTTCAACTTCTGCTGGCAATCATGTACATAAACCTTGTGCTCATTCCAAGGTGTATTGGTTATCTCGCTCAGTATGAAGACAGGCTGTTTTTGACGATTTAAAATGAAATAGAACACAACCGAATTAAAACTAAAACCCAAGCTTCGTGGTAAGGCCAAGACACGGATTTCTGATTGCGTGGTCAAAATCGTATCTGCTTGCTGCAATAAAATTTTTGTTATTTTTTCTCGCAAATTACCGCTATAGCCTTTAAGGAAATCCTGATCAGATATATTGAGAATATTCCAATGGTTTGTAGAGCATAACCTTGATTGTTTGAGATTTTCCGCTATTCGATCTGGATCAAAATATAAATAGCTCAATGTCGCCTCAAACTGATGAGGTTTGGGGCTAAAACGGCGATGCCTGATTTTAGCTTTCGCAATTGCAAGTTGAGCTTCTAACATCGACTCCCCCCATATCTTCATCAGCAATTGACATCAGATGGTTCACGACGCGGTCAGCGCTTCTCGCACCATCTTCATGAAATCCCCATCCCCAGTAAGCACCGCAAAATGAACTACGCTTGTAGCCGTTTATCTCATGCCAGCGAGATTGTGCTGCAATCGCAGTTTGATTGAACACAGGATGCCGATAATGTCGTTCAACATAAATATGATCTTTGGCGATTGGCATATTTGGATTGAGCGTAGAAAAAACCTGCGTCTTACAGTCCAGATTCTGCAAACTGTTCATCCAGTAGCTAAACCCGTAATGAACGCTATCCGCCGAAGCTTCTTTTTGAGCTGTAACATGTACGTGCCAACTGGCCCACTGCGATTGGGATTTTGGCATGATTGATCTATCAGCATGGACGACCATCACGTTATCTTGATAAGCAAAGCACCCTAATATGTCATGCTCTTTCTCGGAAGGCTCTTTAAGCAACTTTAAAGTATCATCGGCATGACTGGCAAAAATCACCCAATCAAATTGCTCCTGCCCATGCGCAGTTATAATTGAAATATGATTTTCACTTCTTATTACATGTTGTACTTCAGTTTTCTTCCAAATGAGCGTTGGGCATTCACGCTGAATCGCGTAGATATAAGATGCTGATCCGCCTTTGACCGTTTGCCATTGTGGGCGATCTTTTAATTGCAACATCCGGTGATGCTGAAAAAAACTAACGACAAACTTATACGGAATCTTGCCAATCTGCTCCACAGGGCTTGACCAGAGTGCTCCGCACATTGGATATAAGTGCTCATCTCTAAAGACTTGTGAATAACCATGTTTATTGAGATATTCTTCAATGCTTAAATTTGTATCAAGTTCATCAACAGCAATCTCTTTATTTTCTCGATAAAAGCGAACTAAATCCGATAACATTAAGCGAAAGTTTTTATTTAGAAAATTTTGTGGTCTCGTTAATAACGACCATTTTTTTGAAGGATTATATTGTAGCCCCGTCACCTGATTATTGACTGAAAAACTCATGTCGCTGTTCTGTGCTTTGACTCCAAGCTCGGCAAGCATCGCACTAAATAATGGATAGTTATGTGCGTTAAAAACAATAAAACCACTGTCTATGGCAACTTTTTTTTGATCAATCCGAAACTCATGTGTATCGGTATGTCCACCAAAATAGTTTTCTTTTTCAAAGATGGTAACTTGATGCTGTTTTGATAACTTCCAAGCCGCATATAATCCAGATATCCCAGAGCCGACGATTGCAATTTTCATAAAACACCCCCGTCACTGTTCTTTTCTATCTTAGTTTTCAAACTGTCTAGATGGATTTTATGCGCATCATATATCCGTTGAGGCACAGGCTTGATTGCCCATATGAGTCCACAAAAAGACATCGCTTTTAGGACATAATAAGTGACATCAATTTGCCACCAGAAAAAACCTTGCCGTGTACTGCCAGCATAATAATGATGATTGTTATGCCAACCTTCACCTAGAGTGATGATCGATAAAAACAGATTATTACGACTGTTGTCTTTGGTATCGAAATCTCTGCGCCCGTAAAGATGAGCGAGCGAATTAATACATAAAGTCGCATGAATCAATAACAGCGTTGAAACCACAAATCCCCAAACCAGCAACTGTGGTCCTGAAGTACCCAAATTGGGATAAGCAAAGGCTAGCCAATCGCCTAGCAAATAAATCGCAAAAGCGGTTATTAAAACAATGACAAAACTAAAACGGTCTAACCAAACAATCTCAGGGAATTTTAGCCAATCTTTAATAATTTCTTTGCGAGTGGAAAAGTTCTGCTGATTCAAGAACCATCCAACATGGCTATACCAAAACCCATGTGTCGATGAATGTGGGTCATGTTCAGTGTCGGTGAAACGATGGTGATAACGATGATGTGCCGTCCACCAGAGTGGACCACGTTGTGCGCTCATGGTCCCAATCAGAAGAAAAATAAACTGTACTGAGCGTGATGTTTGAAATGTTTTATGTGATAAATACCGATGGAAGAATGCTGTAATTGCAAACATTCTAATCATATAGAAGAGAACCATAAACCAGACAGCGAACCATGAAACACCCACCCAAAACACAGCTAAGCAAGCGATATGCAATAAAATAAACGGAATAATTCGCAACCATTGGATCTGAGTATCTTTGCTGGTTTTAGATGCTTCGAATTCTGCTAATCCTGAAGTATCCGTAATCGACCAACTGTCTATCCATCCCAGAAAAAACTTTAACATTGATTGTTCCTAACCCATCTCTTCTTATGCTTATAATCTTAGTCAATTCGATATGAAATTTATGTGAAGCCCATAGCATTCAGGCCTATCGCTTATTCTTTATCTTTGTGCAAAAAACTTAAAAAATATTATTTTAGAAATTAATCTCTTATATCCGCTAGAGCACATTAATATAGCCTAAACTGAGTAGTTTAAAAGCTTAATGATCAACATTTTTAAATTGTTTTGATAACACACTTAAAGTTTTCATGTGTTTGCCATAACGACGGCAAGAACGACAAGCAAATAAGTGCAATTGCAGATTACTCTGCTCTCGTAACAGCAATGCTCTATCCTGTTTCTCGGATAATAACTGGGTGGCTTGGCGGCATGTCAACATGAGCAATCCTCCTGCAATAACCATTTATTTTCTAAGCATTCACGTAGTCGTGTGCGGCTGCGATACATTAGTACATTAAAATGTGAAACTGTCAGTTCCAGCTTCTCACAAATTTCATTGGAACTCAGCTCGATCACCTCACGTAGCATAAATACCTGTGCATATTTGGCAGGTAAATGATTAAGACAAGCATCAAAAATAATCCAGAAATCTTGCTGCTCCATCATTTCTTCAGGGCTTTGCCATGCTTGTGGTGCTTCGTATTTATGCCAATGTCCAGAAGCATCAAAGAGCTCATCTATGCTCAGCTCACTTTCTTCATCCTTAAACAACTCGCTCATGCTGACTAAACGAGATTTCTGCCGAATCAAATCAATAATCTTATTTTTTAAAATTGCAAACACCCAGGTTTTAAATGCCGCCCGTCCGCTAAATGAGTCTAGATGTTGAAACGCGCTAGTCAGTGCTTCCTGAACAACATCTTCAGCTTGCTGTATTGAAGACAGTTGTAAAATTGCGAATTTCAGCATCTGTTGCCTTAAATCTTGCAAAAAAGCAGGATTGTGCAATTGATTGAATAGATCATCATGTTTTTTTGCTGAAGCTGAACTCATCCCTGTATCTCTTCATTATTATAAGGAATATGAATTAATCTTAACCGAATTAATAAGGCTTTTAACGCATAGATTTGTTGTTGAATTTCCTGTTCATGAAACTCAGGAAGCACAGTCTTGATCAGTTGATAAATACCGAATTCAGTTAACTTCGCTTGGTTCAGTTGTTCAAGCAACATGGCGAATAAAGGTGACAAAGGTTCAACACAGACCTGATCTAGATCATCTCGCCATACCATAATAGCACTTGGCGCAGGTTCTACCTGTTCAAGCGTAGTTGTCGTTGTCCAGTTATAAACGGGATATTGATAGGCCAGTATCCAAACTTGGGTAATCAATTGCCAATTTTTATCTTTTGTCAGAGTAGGACTTTCTATTTCGACTGTGTCCAAATAAAGTTCTAACCATTCATACTGCAATAGCTCTGCCAACCAAGGATATTGTTGTAATATCGGATGTTGTTGTTCCGTGAGATATTCCCGAAATTGCAGCGAGATATCGTTATATAACGGCGACTGACACTGTGATTTTTGAAAAAATTCTGCCAATAATTGCTGCCACTGCTGTTCAGGTAAGATGCTACGCGCTACAGGAAAGACCAAGTTGATAAATGAACAGACATTATTAAATAACAAATCACGATAGACCTGCATACGGTGCGCTGCAAAGTTTTGTGGTAGCTCTAATTCAGGATCACGAATCCAGTCACAGAACTGTCGCTGCGTGGTATGAAAGGATATTTGTCTTGCTTTCATCACGACCCTCCTGTTGCATTTTTTTAATACGGGTCAATTCATTCTGTAACTGTTGCCAAGATGGAATATTAAAGTCACGTTCCAGTAACGTCGGCTTAACCCCACAAACTTGATAGGTATATTGAAGGAGTTGCCAAACAGGATCACTGATTGCTGCGCCATGTGTATCGATCAATAGATTCTTTTCAACTTGTTCATGGCCAGCAACATGTAAGTAACGAATCCGATCTTTGGGCATCGCATCAATAAAACCATATGCATCACTGCCATGATTAATACTATTTACATAGACATTATTTACATCAAGCAGCAATTCACAGTCTGCTTTGAGCAGCACTTCACGTACAAATTCTGCTTCACGCATTTCTGCATTGGGCATTAAATAGGTAGACACATTTTCAATCACCAATCTCTGCCCTAAAATATCCTGTACCCGCAAAATACGCTCAGCCACATAATTCGCAGCAGCTTCTGTCATCGGGATTGGTAATAAATCATATAAATAGCCTCCATCATGGGTATAACTTAAATGTTCTGAGTAAATCGGCACCTGATAGCTTTGTAGAAAATTTTTAACCTGCTGGATAAATTCAATATTGAGTGGATGAGGTCCACCAATGGATAAAGATAATCCATGACAAATTAAAGGTGCTTTCTCAACACATTGTCCAAGCAGCTTGGCGTGCCGACCACCAAAGCCCATCCAGTTTTCAGGAGCAACTTCAATAAAATCTGGATGAGTATCTGCATTTAAAAACGCATCAATAAACTCACGTCTTAAACCCAGACCTACACCAGCCAATTCAGCCATGGTGAAACTCCTATGATTAGAATGATGCCGACCTAAGCTTTAGACCGACATCATCCATGATTGAAGGGATTATTTGGCCCCGCACTTGCCGTCAGCCACTTTTTTATCTGCACCACATTTTGCATCAGCAGCTTTCTTGGCTGCGCCACACTTCGCGTCTGCTGCTTTTTTTGCTGCACCGCATTTGGCTTCAGCAGATTTTTGCTGTTGTTTGGCTTTATTGGCGCCACATTTCGCTTCACCACATTTTCCATCAGCAGCTTTGCTGGCATGGGCCTCTGTCGTCGTTGTCGTTGCTGCAACAGTCACTTGGGTTACGCCCGCAACAGAGAGTGCTAATAACGCTGCAACTGAAGTCATCGAATTAAGTTTGCTCATTTTTCTATTCCTTTTAAGGTAAATGCTCGGTTTGTACAAAGGTACATAAAGTTAGACGGCGTAAATCTCGATTTATTACAGTGCAAATAAAAAAAATTTATGTAAGAAATTGAATCCTCACCCGACTAATGATCATTCAATCCTATTCGGTGTGAAATTATCATGAAGAACTTTTTGTATGCGCTGACTCAGTACTATCAAAACATCTGCTCAGCACTCAAACATGCGGATGGCATTGCGGCACTTGCCTTACGTTGTTATCTCGTTCCAATCTTTTGGATGGCGGGCACAAATAAACTGATGCATTTTCCAGATACGGTGGAATGGTTCGGCAATAGCGATTGGGGCTTGGGTTTACCCTTTCCTTACCTCATGGCAACGTTAGCAACATCAACAGAACTTGCTGGGGCTGTGCTTTTAACGCTTGGTCTTTTGACACGGTGGATTAGTATTCCATTGATCATTACCATGCTCGTCGCCATTTTCACTGTACATCTGCCAAATGGCTGGCAAGCGATAGCCGATCCCAATGCACCCTTTGCCAATGCACAAGTACTCGCCTCTGCTGAAAAACTGGAAGCAGCTCGGGGAATTCTAGAAAATTATGGTAATTATGACTGGCTAACATCCAGTGGCTCATTTGTGATTTTAAATAATGGAATTGAGTTTGCGGTTACTTATCTGATCATGTTATTGGCTTTAATCGTATTGGGTGGTGGTCGCTATTTCAGTTTAGATTATTGGATAAAGCGAAAATTTTCGAAGTAGCTTTGTCAAAATGGTTTCAAGGTGAATAAAGTCAGGAAGCTGACTGCAATATTACAATTTTGTCATTTATAAATATCTGATTATCTTTGACGCTAAAATGACACGATAAAACTTTGGGCTCGATGAAAGCATGCGAATACTTCTTGTTGAAGATGAACAAAAAACAGGTGATTATCTCCAAAAAGGCTTAACTGAAGCAGGCTATGTGACAGATTGGAGCCAAGATGGCATTTCTGGTCTGCATCATGCTGTGACAGAACAATATGACCTGATTATTTTAGATGTCATGCTGCCGAAGCTGGATGGCTGGAAAATCCTCACTGAAATTCGCAAAGTAAACACCTTCCTCCCAGTGCTGTTTCTTACTGCAAAAGATCAGATTGAGGATCGTGTCAAAGGCTTGGAACTCGGTGCAGATGACTTCCTGATTAAACCCTTTGCCTTCGCCGAACTACTTGCACGTATTAAAACCCTATTAAAACGTGGGCAAATTAAAGAAGAGCAAACCTTCTATGCCGTTGCAGACCTACATCTCGACTTAATTAAACGCCGTGTGGTGCGTTCTGGGCAACGCATTGATCTGACCGCCAAAGAATTTTCCTTACTTGAACTGTTTATGCGTAGACAAGGTGAAGTTTTACCAAAATCACTGATCGCTGCTTTGGTTTGGGATATTAATTTTGATAGTGATACTAACGTGGTCGAGGTCGCGATTCGCAGGCTCAGAAATAAAATTGATACCGACTTTAGCCCCAAACTAATTAGAAACATCCGTGGCATGGGCTATGTCCTAGAGATCGAAGATGAGAACTAAATTATTTCGTTCAATCGGCTTTCGAATCAGTTTTATTTCCACTCTATTCACGATTCTGATCTTGATCGTTATGGGAATATTCGTCAATCAGCATGTGGTCAATTATTTTTATCAACAAAATCAAAAAGAAATTGAAGGAAAAATTCAGCTGATTGAAAATCTTTTCCAACAGAAACCTAGCAATTTTAAGGACGGTTTAGATGAGGCCTTGATTGGGCATGATAATTTGGTGATTCAGATCAAACTGGCCAATGGTCAGACCATTTATAACAAAAAGAATAATCACACCGATCTCAGCCAATTAATACAAACTCAAAATGGGCAATGGATTAATTGGAAAAATAAGGATCAGAGTTATCAAGGCATCATGGTGAATAAGGTTCTTCGCTATGGCGAAACCAATCAGAACATGCAAATCATTGCTGCAATTGAAGTCACCGATAATTATTACTTCCTGCATTCATTTAAACAGCAGTTGCTCATGATTGGTCTACTCGGTGTAATTGGTCTGATGTTTTTAGGTTGGTTGGCCACTTGGCAAGGTCTTGGCCCGATTCGGAAAATGGCAAAACTGTCAGAAAACATTTCTGCAAATAATCTGTCCAATCGCCTTGATCTCAGTAATATACCCATTGAACTCACCCCTTTGGCAACGGCATTTAATGACATGCTCAATCGACTGGAGGTTTCAGTCGATAAACTTTCTGCGTTCTCAAGTGATTTGGCCCATGAAATTAGGACACCGATCAATAATTTGATGATGCAAACCCAAGTTTCCTTAACCAAGCCAAGAACCATTGAGCAATATCAAGATGTACTCTTTTCAAATTTAGAAGAATACGAACACTTAGCAAAAATGATTTCAGATATGTTGTTTCTAGCTAAATCGGATCATAACCTCGCCTTAAAAAACAAAAAAGAAATCGATTTAAAGCAAGAAATGCGGGTGCTGTTTGAATATTTTGAAGCTTTTGCATCAGAAAAACAGATACAACTCAAGCAAACAGGTCAGGCATCTATTCAGGCCGAACCTGCAATGATTCGTCGAGCCTTTAATAATTTAATCTCGAATGCAATTAAATATGGTGAGCCAGATTCGATTTTAGAAGTCAAACTGAGCCAAGATTCTCAGCATTCGATCATTCAGATTAAAAATAAAGTATCTGCTGAAATGCAAACTTTAAGCCCTTTACAGCTGTCTCGTTTCTTTGACCGTTTTTATCGTCTGGACTCATCGCGACACAAAGCCGAAGATGGTACAGGTTTAGGATTAGCGATTACCAAGTCAATTATCGAAATTCACGCTGCGAAAATTGATGTGTTTATCGAAGGTGAAAATATTGTCTTTAGAATGATTTTTAAAGCGGAATGATTAAGGACCATACAACTTGGGAGAAGTTATATGATCCTTGTGAAACTCAGAATTATTTAGATGGCGTTTGGCCATCATTGCCTTGTACAGTTGCATTACGTTCTTGGTTTTTTTCCAAGAACATTAAACCACCATCTGCATAACTTAAACTCGCTGTTGATGCAAACGATAGGATGAAGATGAGTTTAACCAATGCTTTCATTTCTATTTACCTGCTCTCTCTCTTAACTCTCTATAAGATAGAACAGGCAGCCCAACAGCAGCATGACCTGAAAATGATAATTTTGTCATTTTTATCAATGCTTAATAATACAGCGGTTGATCTAATATAGATGATCCCTTAATTGGATATTAGTCTTGATCTAAAGATGTTAATAAATGAATCACAGCATCACCTGCCAATTGCATTGACTTTGGATCGACCTGCTCAATCGTGTCACATGCTTTGTGATAGCACGGCGCGAACTCAAGTTCATCCCCTTTCATTTGCTCATTAAATAAGATCACAGAGGCCACAGGCACTTTACCTAAGAACGGTGCTGTATCACTTGCGGTTAGAGTTGCAACATCTTCTTTAATTTCCAGATTTTTTGCTTTAAAAAATGCTTTAAGCGTATTCTCTAATGCTAAATCACCGCTATGGCTTGGAATACTACGTAAACCATCAAGGAGTGGTTTATAGTCCTGTTCCTGCATGCCACGCTCTTTTAACATTTTTTCCATTTCATCTAGAGATGATTTATCACCATCTGCAATCAGGATTTCAGGATCTTTGGTGCCGACCATATCCACATTGATATAGGCTTTAATGGCTTTTAACTGTTCAGCAGTCAGTTTCTCCACATAAGCTTGAGAACCTGCAATCCCTACTTCTTCCGAATCCCAAAATGCCAGATGAATGGTGTGTCTCGGTTTTACTTTTTGGCTCGATAATTGTGTCATCAAATCGAGCAATAAGGCTACACCTGAAGCATTATCATTGATGCCAGGTCCCATTTTGACTGAATCATAATGTGCTCCCAGCAAAATTATGCTTTGTGTTGATTCTCCGGGAATCTCCACAATAATATTCTTGCCTTTGGTCTTTTCCCGATTTTCAAAAGTCTGAAGTTCTGTACTAAAACCTGCTTTCTTGGCTTGATCTAAAATATAATCTGCACTTGCCAAACCGCCTTGCGTACCCACAGCACGATTGCCACCATGCTGTTTGGCAATTTGTTCAAATACATGTAAATGCGTCATCATCTGTGCTGCATCGAGTTTTAAACCAGATTGACTGACATCTTCAACTTTTTCTTTGGAATGTTGCTCATTTTTTTGACAACCACTGATTGCGAACATGCTAGTTAAAATACAAATACCTAAAATTTTCTTTAAAAACATAAAATAAACTTAAACCGTTTTTATAAAGTAAGCCTAATACTAGATTTGCACATACGGATTTGCCATTTCAATTTGTATCCTCTGTTCTTATCGATCTAATCAGAAAGATATCGGTGCTTATTTCAAGTGACAGACAAAGCCCATTCTCAATGAAACGGACTTTGTTATAAAACTGAAGTCATTTTAGCGATGATTTAAACTGTTAAAAATCTGTTCGAGTACTTCCCCAAGCGCAAGAATGTCATGATCTGTATTTGGTAAACCATCTATTTCCAATCCAACAGGTAATTTTGATTTTGTGCCACAGCCAATCGGTAAACTCAGCCCAGGTAAACCAATATTACTTCCTGGATCAGTATTGCGAATCAGCCTTTGGAAATTTTCAATTGAACTCACTTGCTCATTTGCCAATGGGGCAACAATGGCTAAGGTTGGAAAAATTAAAGCATTGAGTTGGTGCTCATTAAAGGTTTTTTCATAGAGTGAAAGCAACTGTGGTCGAGCCGTTGTGATCGCATCCTGATATAAAGCTTCGACCGCCACAGACTTACCCGTTTCATCCACAATCAATTCAGGCAAAATATTCTGCTGAAAGAGTTGCTGTACATCTGGGCTTGAAATTTGCTCCACAATAGCGTCTAGTTCTATTCCAACTTCATGGTTTTTTAAATATTCAATCAGATCATATTTGCCCTCGTAGATCACTACAGGAAATGAAATACGATGATTCAGCTGCCCTAACTCAGGCATTTCTACACTGATGATTTCAATCCCCGCATTTTTTAAAAGTTGTAGTGCCTGATCAGCCTGTTGCTGAACCTCTTCATCCAGATTTTCCCAAAAATATGCACATAGCCCAAGCCTGATGGGTTGCGTCGATATACGAGCTGGGACTTGTTGTTGAGTAATCAATTGATCAATCAAGATGATATCGGATACTGAATGTGCCATTGGGCCTGCGGTATCACGTGTATGCGAGATTGGCGTAATACTCTCTTGAGCATAGCGTCCAACCGTGGGACGAAAACCAACACAGCCATTTAAGGCACTGGGTAGTCTGACCGATGCACCTGTATCAGTCCCGATTGCAATTGGCACCATGCCTGCAGCGACAGCAACAGCACTTCCTGAAGAAGAACCACCTGCAATATGTAAGGGATTAACCGCATTACGAGTGCCAATCACACCCTCAATATGCATTGCAGTATTGTAGCCTGTGACCCCAAATGCCAGCTCATGCATATTGGCTTTACCCACAACAATCGCACCTTCATCAATCAATGCTTGAATCACTGGAGCCGTTACTTTGGGTCTGAATCCGGTTAAAGCAGGTGTTCCTGCCGTATTGCTAAAACCAGCAACATGAATATTATCTTTAACCGCCAGCAATACCCCGATTAATGCAGGACACGGTTTGCCTTCTGCAATAGATTGATCCCAAAATTGCGCCTGTCGAAGCGCTGCAGCATAATCAAGACTGATAAAAGCATTCAGGGACTGCTGCGTATCAATCTTTTCGAAATAGTGATCTAGCAATTGTTCACAAGAAACTTTGCGCTCAGTAACTAGTGCTGTAATTTCCTTGATTGTGGCTTTATCAAGATGAATACCTTGATCCAAAAATACTTTTTCTTTCATCTTTAACATTGTGACTTAAAATCCATTTAAGTAATAATGTTTATAATTTGTACCGTTTTCAGTTTGTTCGATATCCTCAAAATTGAGGAGGCCATTAAGCATGCATCAATGCAGCCATTTCAGTACGATTATGACAACCCATTTTTTTCATGGCACTTTTTAAATGCGTTCTCACCGTGGTGAAGCTGATATCCAGTAAATTGGCAACATATTTATCACTCAGCCCCTTACTCACCAACATGACTACTTCTTGCTCCCGCGGGGTTAAAAAGTATTGAGGCGATAAATCTACGGGTAAGGCTTGAGTCATATAAGGTTCGAGTAAATTTAAAATCCTTTTCTCTCGCTCACTAAACATCACCGAATCCTGAGCGCGCCAAATACGCAAGTCGCCAATATCTATCCCATCCCGAACAAAATAAATATTTAAACCATGATATAGACCATAAGGGCGTAAAAACTCATTGTAATAATCCGTTTTCTTTAGCTCTGATATCGAAATGATCTCATTTACGAAAGTCGCTTGTTGCCGTTCCCGCAGCAGAGACGTAATCGGGTCATCGTGTTGCCAAATACGCTCATATTCAAGAATTGCTTTGGGATCGATTTGCCACATAATGCCCTGTTTGGATAGATGCTGTTTTGCATCCCAAATATAAGACGCAGCAAAATCGGCTCTTAATAAAGTCGCGATATCTACCAACACGGTTTCACGTAAACGCTCCTGTCCTTTTCCTGAACCTAATTTCCATAATATTTCTGAAAAAAGACTAAACTCGGATCGACTTAAGTCGTGTTCTAAAAGCATCGCCTGCTACCTTTCTATCTTCCTGATACCTGTCCATTCTAGAATTAAGATGAACAGTTATTCCCTTTTGTCTATCTTTTATATGCCACTAAATCGTTATTTTCTACATTTTATTTTTTAGTCGGCTTGCATGGGGCGTTTTGCCATACCAGCGCTTATAAGCATGAATAAAACTGGCGGGTTCGGCATAGCCTAACCATTCAGAAATTTGCTCAATTGAAGTTTGTGTTGACGACAAATAGGAATTTGCCATCATTTTTCGGGCTTCCTCCCTGATTTTAATAAATGTGGTTTGTTCTTGCGCCAAATAACGACGTAAGGTGCGGGAGTTTAGATATAAACGATCCGCAATCTCTTCCATTGTTAGAATTTTCCCCTTGCTATTCATAAGGATGTGTTGCACTTGATCAGCATATTTTTTTTGAGATTGCCGCTTATCTAGTATTTCTCGGCATTGTTGCTCAGCTGAATGTAACATCAATTCATTTGCCATACTCAACTTTTGATCTATTTTTTCTGCATTGAGCACAATGTAATTTTTTGATCCACCGAATTCAGGCGCCACCCCAAACAATTCATGATAAGGCTGTTGTTCTCCACAGGACTGAAAGCCAAATACTACTTTTTGGCAGAGATTCTCTGGAATCAAATCGTGTTGGACGCTTATCAGTGCGGCAATATCTCGCTCAATAATGAATTGCCGTAATGTTTGAGGGATTCCCTCATCTACCTCTATATCAATTCGAATATTATTGGTCTCGGGTGGTTCTGATACCACAAACTGACTAAAGGCAAAAGATAAAGGAAAATAGGCCAAAGCAAAGTTCAAAGCTTCACGAATATTGGCACTACTGATCAAGCCTAAGCCGAGCGAACCAAAGGTGGTAAAGTGATAACGCTGACCCACCTCTAAGCCAAGCAAAGGTCTGTGGCTAAATGTCTCGACTAAATTGCGAATCAGCTGTAATTCCTGCTGCCCAGTCACCAACATATTGGGATCAAGCAACTGTTGCTGCTCCAGTCCTGTTCCCTTGAGAATCTGTGTCTGACTCACGCCCAGTTCAGCCGCAAAATCTGCCATGAGACGAATACTATGGATACTACGTTGATATGACCATAAGTAGTTCAAACCTATTTTCTCAATGTCCGCTAATCACAATATTTTGTCCTGATCCATCCTCTAAATCAATGCATGAAACGATTATTCTGCAAGCAATACATGATACTTTTCACTTGAGTCCGTTATGTTTAAACAACAATTATCTTCAAATAAAAATATTCGTATCGCCATTATTGGAACTGGATTTGGTGGATTAGGGCTAGCCATTCAGCTCAAACGTGCTGGATTTGAACAATTTACTTTATTTGAAAAAGCCAATGATGTCGGTGGTGTCTGGCGTGACAATACCTATCCAGGTGCTGCTTGTGATGTTCCGTCTCACTTATATTCATTTTCTTTTGAACAAGATCTTGGCTGGAAAAACCGCTATGGTTCATCGCAGGAAATTCATCAGTACTTAAAGCACTGCACCGAGAAATATCAGCTTTATCCGCATATCCAGTTTAATACTGAGATTGCCAGCGCTGATTTTGATGCCACTCAAGGCCTTTGGCAGATTCAGAGTGTAACTGGGGAAAAATTTGAGGCAGAATTTTTAATTGCTGCGGTGGGTCAGCTCAACCGCCCTGCATACCCGAAAATTAAAGGTCTGGATCGTTTCAAAGGAAAAGCTTTCCATTCTGCACGCTGGGAGCATGACTACGACTTAAATAATAAACGTGTGGCTGTGATTGGTACCGGTGCCAGTGCGATTCAATTTGTCCCAGAGATCGCAAAGCAAGTAGCGCATTTAGATATCTATCAACGTTCCGCACCCTATGTCATCCCAAAACCAGACCGTATTTATTCAACATTGGAACGAAAAGCATTTCAAAAACTTCCAATTTTGCAAAGTCTGGATCGTGTCTTTCAATATAGTTATAACGAAATTCGCCTCAAGAGCTTTACCGCCACACTGAATGAAATTCCTTTAGCCGAATATATTTTTCAGCGGCATATTCGTGAGGAAATCAAAGACCCACATTTCCGCCACCGTCTGATGCCCGACTACCCGATTGGCTGCAAACGTATTTTGATTTCCAATCATTGGTACCGTAGTCTGGTTCGTGCAAATGTCGATGTCATCAATAGCGCGATTCAGGAAGTTACTGAAACTGGTATTGTCGATAAAGATGGCAAACATCGCGAAATCGATACCATTATTTATGGAACAGGGTTTGAGGCAACTGAGTTTATGGCACCCATGCAAATTACAGGACTGAATGGCAAAAAATTAAAAGACCAATGGGTCGATGGCGCAGAAGCGTATTTAGGCTTAACCGTAAGCAGCTTCCCTAATTTCTTTATGCTGTATGGCCCAAATACCAATCTTGGGCATAACTCAATCGTCTACATGATTGAAAGCCAAGTGAATTACATCCTAGATGCACTTCAAGCCCATATCCAAAACAATTTATCCTTCACCGATCTGAAAGCTGAAATTCAAGTACAGTTTAATCAAGAAATTCAGGAGCGCATGAAGTCAACTATGTGGTCTCAAGGCTGCACCAGTTGGTATCAAACTGCGACAGGGAAAAATACCAATAATTGGCCAGGCTTCACATTGGAATATCGTCAGCGCACCCGTCGCTTCGATCTGGAAAATTATACTCAAGTACAAAAATCGGCACAGTCACAAGCTGAAATAGACGATCAAGACAAAAAAATAGCTGTTTAAATTCCCTCATTAAACCATTCTACATTTGGATTGTCCTTGAATGAAATAAAGGACAATCCATGAGCCTACCCCAAATCCGTTTGCATAAAATCCTAAAATTTGATAAATCCGCTTGACCTTCCCATAATGTTAAGGTCTATGCTGAAAGCAATCGGATTATCTCTATAGGTATAACTTATGGAAACGCAAACAAAAACATCGTCTAATAATATGAATGTCAGCCTTCAAGTCGAGGGCATGACTTGCGCCAGTTGTGTTGGACGCGTTGAAGCAGCACTCAAAAAAGTTGACGGCGTTCAATCTGCATCAGTGAATCTAGCCACAGAACGTGCAGATATCACCCTTGCTAAGCCCGTAGACCAACAAGTGCTGATTCAAGCCATAGAACAAACAGGCTATGACGTCCCTGCAAATAAGGTTGAATTGTCGATTGAAGGCATGACCTGCGCTTCATGTGTTAGTCGTGTTGAAAAAGCATTGAATGCGGTTAACGGTGTAAAAACGGCCAACGTCAATTTGGCAACTGAACGTGCCACGGTAACGGGTACGGCTAAGGTCGAAAGCTTAATCGCAGCGATTGATAAGGCAGGTTACGATGCCAAAGAGATTCAGGCATCCATTCCAGACCAAAGTGAACAACTTGAGAAAAAAGATCATGAACGTGCTGAACTCAAACGTGACCTGATTATTGCCACTATTTTAGCCTTACCTGTGTTTATCTTGGAAATGGGCTCACACTTGATTCCAGGTGTTCATCATCTGATTGAACAAAGCATTGGCATGCAAAATAGTTGGTACCTACAATTCGTTTTAACCACCTTAGTGCTGATTATCCCAGGGCGTCGTTTTTATCTCAAAGGTCTTCCCGCTTTAGTTCGTTTAGCACCCGATATGAACTCTTTGGTTGCCGTCGGTACACTGGCGGCTTATCTATTTTCACTAGTTGCAACCTTTACACCAAAGTTATTGCCTGCTGGCACGGTGAATGTTTATTACGAAGCAGCCGCTGTGATTGTGGCCTTAATTCTACTCGGTCGTTTTCTTGAGGCGAAAGCCAAAGGACGTACCTCTGAAGCCATTCAACGCTTAGTCAGTTTACAGGCAAAAGTTGCCCATGTTTCTCGAGATAATCAGATAATCGATATTCCAATCGAGCAAGTAATTGCAGGTGATTTTGTCATTGTAAAACCAGGTGAAAGAATCCCTGTCGATGGTGAAGTCATTGAAGGACAAAGCTTTGTCGATGAATCGATGATCACAGGTGAACCGATTCCTGTTGAGAAAAACATTGGCAGCCAAGTGGTGGGTGGAACCATTAACCAGAACGGAACTTTAAGTTTTAAAGCCGTCGCTGTCGGTGGCAACACCATGTTGGCGCAAATTATCCGTCTGGTCGAGCAAGCGCAAGGCTCTAAAATGCCGATTCAAGCGGTGGTTGATAAAGTGACTCTATGGTTTGTGCCTGCGGTCATGCTTGCAGCACTACTTACTTTCCTCGTATGGTTAGTTTTCGGTCCATCACCTGCTTTAACTTTTGCACTGGTCAATGCAGTTGCGGTCCTGATTATTGCCTGTCCATGTGCCATGGGTCTAGCAACCCCCACCTCGATTATGGTTGGTACTGGACGTGGTGCGGAACTTGGTGTCCTGTTCCGCAAAGGTGAAGCACTACAGCTGTTAAAAGATGCTCAAGTGGTTGCCGTTGATAAAACCGGGACCTTGACCGAAGGTCATCCAGTACTGACTGATTTTGAGGTGACATCCACCTTTGAACCTAATGATGTACTCAGCCTCGTTGCCGCAGTGGAGTCGCTTTCTGAACATCCAATTGCCAAAGCGATTGTCGATGCCGCAAAAAATCAAGGTCTGACCCTGCCTAAAGTTGATCGATTTGATTCAGTCACAGGCATGGGTGTCAATGCCACTGTAAATGAACACCAGAATATCTATATCGGTGCAGATCGCTATATGATTCAACTTGGTCTGGATATCACTCCATTTTCCCATACAGCACAGCGTTTGGGCGATGAAGGAAAATCTCCACTTTATGTGGCAATTGATGGTGCTTTGGCAGGGATTATTGCGGTTGCTGATCCAATCAAAAATACGACACCTGCTGCCATTCAAGCCTTACATCAACTGGGTTTAAAAGTGGCAATGATTACCGGTGACAATGCTCGTACCGCACATGCCATTGCCAAACAACTTGGAATTGATGAAGTGATTGCCGAAGTGCTACCTGAAGGTAAAGTCAATGCCGTGCAGGAACTGAAAGCAAAATATGGCAATATTGCCTTTGTCGGTGATGGGATCAATGATGCTCCAGCATTGGCTCAAGCAGATGTCGGCCTTGCAATTGGCACAGGGACTGATGTGGCGATTGAATCTGCGGATGTGGTGTTGATGTCTGGGAACTTGCAAGGTGTGGCCAATGCAATTGCCTTGTCTAAGGCAACCATTGGTAATATTCACCAAAACTTGTTCTGGGCCTTTGCCTACAACACTCTATTGATTCCAGTGGCTGCGGGTGTGTTATACCCTGCTTATGGCATCTTGATGTCGCCGATTTTTGCTGCGGGTGCGATGGCACTTTCAAGTGTGTTTGTGCTTGGTAATGCGCTACGTTTACGTCGTTTCCAACCGCCGTCTGTGCATAAAGACTAATGGAGGATCTTATGAATATAGGTAAAGTTTCTCAAGCTTCAGGTGTGACTGCCAAGATGATTCGTTATTACGAGCAAATTGGTTTAATTCCTGCGGCAGGACGCAGCAATGCAGGTTACCGCTCTTATTCAGAGAATGATGTGGAACGATTGAAATTTATCAAACGTAGTCGTGAATTGGGTTTTTCGGTTACTGAAATCACTGATTTACTGGATTTATGGAATAATCGCAATCGACAAAGTGCCGACGTCAAACAATTGGCTCAGGCACATATCCATAAGCTAGAACAGCGTATCCAAGACCTGCAGCAAATGGCGCAAACACTCCAGAACTTGGTTGATTGCTGTGCGGGTGACAATCGCCCCGAGTGTCCGATTCTGGAAGGCTTAAAAGAGCCAAGTCATGAAATGAAGGACATCCATCATCATAATGATTTGCTCTCGCTGTCCCCACTCACTGGGCGTAAGTAGTACAGCATAAAAGGCGATCTTATGATCGCCTTTTATTTTTTATCCATTCCATTGATACAAAAAAGCGGCTATTTAAGCCGCTTTTTATTCAGGAACAGATTAACGTGGTGGAAAACCTGCTTCTGATAAAGCCTCGACTACTTGTTGCTGTGAGGCTGTGGTTTCAACTTTAACACTGCGGTTAGGCGGATCAGTAATCACTTTTGCATTGGCATCTACCGCTTGAATCGCACGGGTTACACCACGCGCACAGCCACCACAGGTCATATTTTCGACATGAAATTCCATCGTAAAACTCCATTCAGTTATTTAAGAAGATAAACACACTATAAAGGTTGCCATAATGGTAAGGTCAAGTCTTTTACACATTAAAATCAACAATATTTTATGTGATCATTCCTTCTTTTCGGAAACATAATTGATCGTATATTTAGGGATTTCTATTTCTAAAGGCTGATCCTGAATATTCACCTGACAAGACAGTCGTGATTCTGGGCACAAACCCCAAGCACGATCAAGCAAGTCAGCCTCAACATCATCCATTTCCTGCAAACTTTCAAAGCCTTTTCGAATAATGACATGGCAGGTGGTACAAGCTCCTGAAAGATCACAGGCATGTTCAATTTCAATCCCATGATCGAGTAAAGTTCTACATAGATTTGCACCCGTTTTAATGTCTAGAATACTGCCTTCTGGACAGACTTTTTCATGTGGAAGCACGGTTATCTTCGGCATAATCGCTACCTTTCTATCTAATTACGAAAAGCTGTAATCAATAAAAGGCTGTTTTGATTCAGCCTTTTATTGATGGAACTATCAAATCAAGAATAAGATCGAAAGCTTTATAATAAATGCCGTTGTAACCAAGCATTGATCACTTTAATTTCAATATCTTGAGCCAAAATAATATTTTTTGCCAACATGCGAACTTCTGAATCATAACAATATTTCAAGGCAACCTTGGCCATATCTATGACCACTTGATGATGTGGAATCATTCCACGCATAAAATCGATGTCGGCATTGCCTGTGTAATTGATTTGCATATCAGCATGCATACGGCTCCTTAGTTCCATATAAGCACGCGTAGAGAGGCTATAAATATCACTTGCATCATTTTCGTTAGGCGTTATTGCCAATTGTTGTTCACTCATTATTGTTTCCTTGCTATTCAGCAGCATCACATTCATTTCAGATGTGATTGGCGTGCTATATGGATGAAAATAAAGGCAGTAACACCGTCAATAGATCAGCGTTTCTATCTTATGTGGCACAGTGACCTTTATGAAAGACACTGTAGTCCTTCCAATAATTGCAAGGTCAAGCCATCAATTGATTAAAATTTTGAGTGACTCAAAAACAAAATTTTATGGGTTCTAAATAAAAAAAAGTGCATGATCAACATGCACTTTTTAAAACAATATTTATTGAGTTTTAGCCAGTTAAGCCAACTGCCTTAGCACGGGCTTTATGCAATTTCTTATAGCTGTCGATGAGACGTAAATGACGATCAAGCCCTTCGAGTTTCATACTGGTTGGGGTGAGACCATAGAAACGGACTGTACCTTCAACAGAACCGACCACAGCATCCATACGCTCATTGCCAAACATACGGCGGAAATTGGTTTCGTAGTCTTCAAGCTCCATTTCATCATCGAGTAAGACTTCCAACACCACATTCATGCATTGATAGAACAAACCACGTTCTACCGTGTTGGTATTGTATTGCAAGAAAGTCTCAACCAACTCTTTCGCTTCTTCAAACTGCTCTAAAGCAAGATAGATCAACAATTTTAACTCAAGCAGAGTTAGCTGACCCCATACCGTATTGTCATCAAACTCAATCCCGATCAAGGTGGTGATTTCGGTGTAATCATCCAGTTCGCATTCTTCTAAACGCTCAACCAAGGCTTCCAATTGTTCGTCATCTAAACGATGTAGATTGAGAATGTCTTCACGGAATAAGATGGCTCTATTGGTATTGTCCCAAATTAGGTCTTCTACCAAATAAATTTCAGAATAATCAGGCACCAAGATACGACATGCGGTTGCGCCTAAGTGCTCATACACCGCCATGTAGACTTCTTTGCCCATTTCTTCAAGGATGCCGAACAATTCTGCTGCTTCTTCAGCATTTGAATTCTCACCTTCATTGGTGAAGTCCCACTCGACAAAGTCATAATCCGATTTGGCACTAAAGAAACGCCAAGAGACCAAGCCGCTTGAATCAATAAAGTGTTCAACGAAGTTGTTTGGTTCAGTGACTGCATTGCTTTGGAATGTCGGTTGCGGTAAATCGTTCAAACCTTCAAAACTACGGCCTTGCAACAATTCAGTCAAACTACGCTCTAATGCCACTTCCAAGCTTGGGTGCGCACCAAATGACGCAAATACACCGCCTGTACGTGGGTTCATTAAAGTCACACACATCACAGGGAATTGACCGCCTAATGATGCATCTTTGACGAGAACTGGAAAGCCTTGCTCTTCCAAGCCTTGGATGCCTGCCACAATACTTGGGTATTTGGCCAATACTTCATGCGGCACATCGGGTAATGCAATTTCACCTTCCAGAATTTCACGTTTAACCGCACGTTCAAAAATTTCAGAGAGACATTGAACTTGAGCTTCTGCCAAGGTATTGCCCGCACTCATCCCATTACTGAGATATAAGTTCTCAATCAGGTTTGATGGGAAATAGACAATTTCATCATCTGATTGGCGTACAAATGGCAATGAACAAATACCACGTTCCGTATTCCCTGAGTTGGTATCATATAAATGCGTACCGAGTAACTCATCATCTGGGTTATAAATTTCGAGACAATATTCATCCAAAATTTCTTTTGGTAATTCGCCATTTGGACCCGGTTTAAACCACTTCTCATCTGGATAATGCACAAATTCTGCATTGGCAATGTCCTCACCCCAGAACTGGTCGTTATAGAAGAAGTTACAGTTTAAACGTTCAATGAACTCACCTAAAGCCGATGCCAAAGCACTTTCTTTGGTTGAGCCTTTACCATTGGTAAAGCACATTGGTGATTGTGCATCTCGGATATGCAAGGACCAGACATTTGGTACGATATTGCGCCAAGATGCGATTTCAATCTTCATGCCTAGACCTGCCAAAATCCCTGACATATTGGCAATGGTCTCTTCTAATGGCAGGTCTTTACCCGCAATATAGGTGCTGCTTTCAGAGGCAAGGCTTGGCATCAATAAGGCTTGTGCATCTGCATCAATGCTTTCAACTTCTTCAATGATAAATTCTGGTCCGGTTTGAATCACTTTCTTAACCGTACAGCGATCGATTGAACGCAAGATACCTTGACGGTCTTTTTCAGAAATATCAGCTGGTAATTCAACCTGAATTTTAAAAATTTGTTTATAACGATTTTCAGGATCAACAATATTGTTCTGCGATAAACGAATGTTGTCCGTTGGAATATCACGCGCAGCACAATACACTTTGACAAAGTAAGCTGCACATAACGCAGATGAAGCAAGGAAATAATCAAATGGACCTGGTGCAGAACCATCGCCTTTATAACGAATCGGCTGATCGGCGATTACCGTAAAGTCATCAAACTTCGCTTCTTGGCGAAGATTGTCGAGATAATTAACCTTGATTTCCATGCGAGCACCTAAATATTCTTATGTGTTGCAAGTACATAAGATTGAAAATATTAATCTATAAGCCGAATCGTGGATCACAAATGGACTTAAAAAACTGTGGCTAAGGTCGTCTTATGACTCTATCTAAACACTGACCTTAGTATTGATGGGCGCTATTATAGAAGTATTTTGTGTAATTGATAACTTTTGTCTGTTTTTCTAGCCTTTTTATGAACAATTAAACAGGTTTTGCCATATTGACCTAAACTTAGAGCTGCATGGCAATCTCAACAAAGGCTTTTGCAATCGGTGTCATCTGTTGCTTGTTTTTGACCGCGAGTCCTATTGAACGTTTGGTATTGGGAGATAATGGCCGCTTTACCACATTGGGATATAGCTGAAGAATATTTTTGTCTAGGGCTAAATCCGCCACAATTGAAACGCCAGCACCGTGATTGACCATATTTAAAATCGACAGGATTTGCGACAAGTTATACTTAATCTGAGGCGTGAGTTGCGCAGCCTTAAAAAGTTCCATGACATGGTTTTGACTGCCCGCACTGGTCAGGATAAAAGGATGATCAATCAGCTCTTGCAATTGCACTGCTGGCTTTTGTGCAATCTCTAAATCCTTAGACAATAAAGCAACAAAGATATCCTCCAACAAAGCAAAGCTATCAAAGCGGGTTTCAGGCAGCACCACAAAGCCAAGATCAACTTTGCGTTCATCTATCCATTGCAATACTTTTTTATCAGTTCCTTCTAGCATCAACACCTCAACATCAGGATATTGCTGCGTAAATTGTTTTAAAATCATTGGAATCAGCACATTGGAAGATGATGCACCAAAAGACCCAATCCTTAAAGTTCCCGCTTTTAGACCCTTTAGATCCATTACTTCTTGATGAATAATGTTAGAAACATTCAAGATTTCATTTACATAAGGCAGTAAGCGTTGTCCTGCAGCTGTCAGTTCGACTTCATTGTTATTTCGATAAAACAGTTGGGTTTCCCATTTCTTTTCCAACGATTTAAGTGCATGCGAAATCGCTGACTGTGAAATATTCAGTAGTTGTGCAGTATGGGTAAAATTTTTTAGTTCCGCGAGTTTTGAAAATATTTCGAGTTGGGTTAGGGTCATCATGATGCATTCATGAGTAAAAGCTCATTTTACTATAAAAATAAATTAGTTTTAGGATTTGATTCAATTCTATATTGATTAAAAATTGCATGCGTCATTTAGCCATTTCTCTTTCGAGCTCCACTGTTTATTTTAAGCTGATCTGTGTTGCCATGATGTGGGGTGGTACCTTCATCGCAGGACGCATTGTTGCTGCGGAACTCTCTCCGAACTTATCTGCATTATTACGCTTTGGCTTTGCTGCGATCTTACTGGTCTTGATCTTGTTGAAAAGTACAGGAGGATTTCCCAATCTTTCTGTACAACAGCATGTCTATGCCATCTTGATGGGATTGACCGGTGTACTTGCTTATAATTTATTTTTCTTTGCTGCTCTATCCAGAATTGAAGCAGGCAGAACTGCACTGTTTGTGAGTTTATCCCCTATTTTAACCATCTTGGCAATGCGGATTTTCTTTCAGGAAAGGCTTCGGAGAATAAATTATTTAGGTGTATGTCTTGCTTTAATCGGCACACTCATCGTCGTGAGTAAAGGTGAATTTTTTGCTGCATTCACTCAATCTTTTGGCGCGGGTGAAATGATGATGTGTGGCGCGGTCTTCAGTTGGGTCATTTACACAATCTGCTTTAAGCAGACCCGTGCACCCGCTTTAACCATGACCACGTATTCAGTACTTTGGGGAACATTATTTCTATTCATCAGTCTTATGCCTGAATTTATGCAGTTTTCTCTGCCGCATATTTCTCTTCGTAGCGGGTTATCAATTGTATTTCTAGGTGCCTTTGGTACTGTACTAACTTTTGTCTGGTATGCCGAGGCGATTCACAGCATTGGTGCATCTCGAACCATCGTATTTAATAATTTAGTACCTGTATTTGCAGTCTTACTGGCATTTCTTATTCTGAATGAACCCATCACCTGGTCAATGCTGGTGGGTGGCAGCCTAAGCTTTATTGGTGTTATTTTAACCAACAAACAGGAAGAATAGAGCTATACAAACAGCAATAAAAAACTTAGCTAAAAAGCTAAGTTTTTTATTGCAAGATGAATATTTTTTGTGCAATACTTAGCTTTATGGCTAAGTATGATTCTAAACTCGATTTGTTATTCAGTGCTCTCAGTGATCCAACGCGCAGAGATATCTTAACGCGACTGTCTTTTGGGACAGCATCGATCACTGAACTGGCTGAACAACATGACATGGCCCTGCCATCTTTTCTAAAACATTTAAATAAATTAGAAGAAGCAGGACTTATTCATTCAGAAAAAAATGGACGAATCAGAACTTGTGCTCTGACACCCGATGCATTCACCCCCATGCAAAATTGGTTAAGTGAGCAACGGGCAATCTGGGAACAACGACTTAATCAATTTGATCGTTATGCACTCGAATTAAAAAGGAAAAGAGAAAATGAAACTGGATCCAAAAACTGATTTAAAACTAGAAAGAGTGATTGATGTGCCGCGTGAACTGGTCTGGGAATGCTGGACCACACCTGAACACATCCAACACTTCTTTATTCCTCGCCCGCACTCGATTAAAGCCTGTGAAATTGATTTACGAGTGGGTGGGAAATTCAACACCATCTTTGATGTGGATGGCAATGAAATCAAGAATGAAGGTGTTTACCTAGAAGTGATTGATGGCAAAAAACTGGTCTTTACCGATACTTATACTGAGGACTGGAAACCTGCTGAGAATCCATTTATGACTGCGATTCTGTTGCTTGAAGATGCAGGTAACGGAGCAACCAAATATACTGCAATTGCCAGACACCGTACTGCTGAAACTCGCCAGCAACACGAAGACATGGGCTTCTTTGAAGGTTGGGGAACAGTGATTGATCAATTGGTTGAGTATGCTCAAGGACTAAAAGCCTAATCTATTTACAGATAAAAAACGCCTCAAAGCCCAATCATTTACGCACTTTGAGGCGTTTTTTTATTGCTCCAATCAAATTCGCCCAACTTCTAAATACGGGATCAAGTTCTTATCAAAGTTTGGACGTGGATCACCCAGAAAACTAATAAAGCCATGCATGCCTGTTAATCGTTCACCTTTATAAAACTGATTCAGCTGAAAACGAGGATCTTGATGCGATAAGGTAAAGCTGACAATTCCTACACCGCGTTGCTTAGAGAGTTTTTGCGCATCTCCAAGCATTAAATGATGCAGTGCTAACTGCTGTGGATGGCACAATAAACTGTGTAACACATGATATTTTAAGGAATCACCAAGTTTAGGTAATGGCATGCCTTTAGTGACTTTGGTCAGTAAATTATAGATCGGACGTAGTACACCAATCGCTGAACTGTAATGCAAGATTTTGGTTTGTTTAAGGCCATGTTGATCCCATAACCCAAACATTCCGACGAGTTTCTCATCTTGAAAATACAGCTGAAAATCCGAAAGCTTCAAGCCAGTAAAATACTGATGCCCTGCGTGTAATTCTTCAAAATTATATGCTGGGATAAAATTATAATGCTGCGACATCTCTGCAATAAATCGATTCATAGCAGTAATATCTTCTGGCTGCGCTGCACGTGACTGAATTTCACAGTTCGCTGTATCAGCTTGAGCCTTCTGATCTAAGAAGGCTTTAATTTTTGCCTTTGTCCCAAGATGGGTCAGCGTTAGTGTTTCTATCAGTCCTTCATCATAATAATCAGGAATTCCTGTTTTTCCAGTTTGTATTGCCGCTCGTGCAGCATAATTATCATTAAAGATGATCATCTGGCTAAAATCAGGTTGATGCATGGTTTGTTTGACATGTACACCCAAAGCCTTGACCAATGATTTACCACGATAGTTTGGATCAACACGCAAATCACTGGCATAGCGTACATTTTGTACTGTTTTATCGACATAGCATGGACGATGACCATTGCTATAACAGGCGACATTTTTCTGACTTTGCGTATCTTCAATCACCACATGCAGCTTATGTCGATACAGAATATCCGAAGCCTTAAAATAACTGGGTTCACGCTGAAAACTGATTTGCACCCCTTTGGTGGTCATCGGCACCGCAATCAGCTCACGTAAGGCTTGATCATCAGCCAAGGTTGCTTCACGGGTAAGCAACGAATTATTTTGAGTATTTGGTGGATTTGTTTTCATTAATTATTCACCTGTTGTGTATTTTGTGTAGACACCAAATCATTGAGATGTCCCATTTGGTCTAAGAGCTGATACACAAAAACAATTTCATCCTGCTCGTTGACCGTTTTCTGAGTTTGAACATCCAATAACTTTTGTTCAGTATTTAATAAATCAAAAGTGGTTTTGGTGCCCAATTCAAATTCTTTACGGGTATAAACAAAGGCAATTGAAGCGGCATCAATGGCATTTTGTAGTGCGTCTTTGTTCTGACGGATGGTCTGCAACTGCGCATAGGTGGTCCGTGTACGTTGATTCAAATCCAGTTCAAGACTACGAATTTTTTGGTTGGCCAGATCAACATCCGCTTGTGCTTTACGCGTATTGGCGCGATTCAAGCCATCGTCATAAAGTGGCACATTAAGCTGCACTCCGACCATGTAATTATTACTTTCGGAACCAATATAACTGGCTTCGTGCTGCGCACCCGCACGACTGGTGAGCATAACCGTCGGCCATAGTTCTCGCTTGGTTAGGGCATATTGCTTTTCAGCTGCCTGCTTTTCATATTTGGCCCGTAATAAAGCTGGATGACTTTTGGTTTGCGCCAAAATCTCATCCAGACTGTTAGAAATTTCAGGGAGACGCTTAACCGGGCTTAGATTATCTGCACTTAGACCCGTAATTTGTGAAAACTGTGCTTCACTCACCGTGAGATTGGATTGGGCTTGCGTAATATCGGCCTGACCTTGTGCCACCTGAGCCAGCACTTGTGCCAAGTCTGCACGGGTAATCATACCCACATCAAAACGTCGCTGTGACTCATACAGCGAACGCTGTAAGTTAGACATGGTTTTTTTTCTCAGCTCCAGAATCGCTTTCTTTTTCAGTACATCGGTATAGACCATGACTGTATTCAAAATCGTTTCAGATCGTTGATCCGAAAGTCCTTGCGACTGCGCAGAAAGTTGATTTTTAGCAACATCAATTCCCAAGCGATGTCGTCCTGATGTGTAGATAGGGTAATCCATTTGTAATTGCAAACTACGACCTTTTCGGTTTCCTTCAGTTGGAAACATGACGTTAGTCGGCGTTTCAACCCGCTCATAATCAAGTTGTCCAACCAAATTCACTTTGAGTCCATCACGTTGTTTGGCCTGTTCAAGCATTGCTGTGGATTGATTGACACTTAAACGACTCACCTCCAATTGGCTCTCATGTCTTAAACTGGCGGATAATGCATCATCTAAAGTCATGGCATCCACCAGACTGGATGCCAACAATAGTCCCATACAAAGCGCGTATTGAGACTTTAAAAATCGATGGTTAAATTTCGTCATCCCTTTCTTCATAGTTGTTCCAAACTATTCAAGGTAACTTTCTTAAGTGGTTCAGGCTTAATATTACCTTCGATGATGCCATCAAACATCACCAGCTTTTTGTAGGCGTTCCAACCATTATTGGCTTGACGAATCTGAGGCTGATCTAACTGGCCGAGATTACGTGCCAGCTCATAATGAAAGTTTTGACGCAAAATCTGATCAATATAATCATCATCAATACTGTGATGAATCTCACCCTCGAACAGAACGCAGTAAAATGGTTTGACCTGCTGTTCTGTATCAATTGCCAACAACGAGATTGCTTTAGAGTCGGTTTCATTTAGTTGTGAAAGCAACTGTTGTGCCGTTTCTGGGGCAAGCTTCTCTCCCACTAAATCCACTCCAAAACGGCGACCTTGAAACTCAAAACACGGTACTTGTTCCAGAAAACTGGTCACCCGTAAGCAATCATCAAGGCAATAACGTAGTAAACCATTGCCTGATGTGATAATTGGACTGACCACATCCCCCATCTTCAGCTCCCAAGATGGAATGATTTGTCCCGTTTTTTCACCTTCTAAATATTCAAATTCATAGAAATGACTTTGATAAGCCAGTGGATAATGATCGTTATATGGAATGGTGACTACACCTTCGGTTGCCCATAAGCCTTTACCTTCAAATTGTACTGATGGAAGACGTTGTTTTAGTTTTTCTGCCCAAGCTTTGGAACCTGCGGTATCCCAACTCGACACTAAACTCAATATTGGCCATAACCTTTTAAAATCAATGTGTTCACCATTTGAACTGTCCATCAAACACTTTGCACTTTCTGGACTGAATGGCGCTTTGACTTCTTTTAATGAAGCTTGGCGCGCTCCCCATCGACCTGTTTCTAAAACTTCAATCACCTCTTGCTGCATGGCCTCTAAACGATCTAAAAGTTGCAAAGCAAAGGTTGGACTCCATACTGAAATCATGGCGAGATTTCGGTTGGCAACCAGATAGCAAATGGTGGCAAATAAAGCATCATCGGCATTGGCAGCAAAAGCCACATTACTTGGAACTGCTTGAGTAAATTTAGATAAAATACGCTTACCAATGCCCAGTAATGCACTGTCATCATTCAGATTTTTATCTTTTAGCACTTCACGTTGGCTTTCTGGCAACCATGAAACTGACCAATAATGAGTGCCTGAACGTAACTGTGGGCATTTGCGATAGAGACTGGCCATCCATGGTGCAATCGCGTGATCTAGTTCATCCAAAAATAGTTTGGTGTAAGGGATAAATTTAATTTGCTCACTCGAACCACTAGTCGGTTGAAAACGAACCAGTTTACTGCTTGAGAGTTGTAATTCTTGGTCTCGATAACGCTGAATATTCTCCCGCCATGCACTATAACGCGAAGCAGGAAAAGCCTGTACAAATTGCGCATAATCTTTGACATTGTGCTTTTTGGCAAAATGTGAGCTTTGCAAAATTAAGTTTAAAATTTGTCGTTGCGTCAGCTCTAAGCTGTTCGCATGCTTTTTAAAATCTCGATCTGAAACGTCACACCATTGTTTTAAAATTAGATGTGAACCTAAGGTTAACCACTCTGTATGCTTCATTGTAAAACTCCCCGGCGAATAGCAGGACTTTTTAACAAAGCTTCACATCGGCCTTTGCTAGCAGGCTTAGTCATTAATTTAACTGGGAACCGTGCAAGATCTTTCCACCCCAAGCGGCCAATACAAGGTAACTCAGTGCCCACCGTCCATGTCGGATTCTTTTGCTCAAAGAAATGAATATTGGGATTTTTTGTTCTCATTTCCTCAGTAATCGGCGCCACCTCGCCTTTGAGTGGTTGATAGTCATCGCCGAAATTCAATAATCCCGCTTCTTTGTCATAATATTCACCAAAAAAGTTTTCACAGTAATGTTCAATCACACTGGAAAGGTGCTGGTTCTCATCATTGATATTTGGGTAATACACATAATAGTTATTGGCAAGCAGTAAATAGGTTTTGTAGCCTTTAGAAATTAATAACCAATACAGCTCGTTAAAGGGATATTTGACACGTAATTTAATCATGAGTTTGAGCATGGTACTTTGCAACGTACGTGTGCCCCAATATGCTCTAAGGATAACGGTGTCACCACTAAATAGAACCGTGTAGTCCTTACCATTCAGATAAAAATGCTGAACAACCACAGTAGAAAAACCAACGATTTCATCGGTTTCCGAGTTAAAGATTAAGATGGCACCACTTTTCTTTTTGAAATCATCCGCAAAGATGGAAAACTTGGTATTTTCATAATATTGCTCGTAAATCGAATACATGACTTTTAGCCGATCAATATCGATCTGTTCTTTCTCGACATATTGACCATAGGTAGATTCTTTATTGTTGAATCTTGAAATCAGTTTATATGTTGTATTAATCATCTGCTTCAACCTCTAAATTTGGATATGCACGTTCCCCTATCTCATAAAGAAATATAAAAACTCATATCGCTGTTCTTTTTATGACGGGGTATGTTGTTGTATACGATGCCCCGATTATTTTTTCGTTATATGAAACAACCCTCTAGCATTGAATATCTACATGTCCATTTTCTTCCCCCTATCCATAAAGATGGTTAAGAAAGCCGCCACAAACATGATGATGGCCAGCATACGTAATAAATCATTGAAACTTGATGTCAGTGCTTGGTAATGAATATCTCGGTAGATCACACTGAGCGCGATTTGTTGGGCATTACTGCCCACTTCTTGGTATTGCGCTGTCAACTGGTCTAATCTTTCAATGAAAATCCAGTTCTGTGGGTTCATATACTGATTCAATTGCGTCACATGCACGGCAGTCAGCCAATCGAGCGATGAGTTGATCAATGCCAATCCAACAGCGCCACCAATATTGCGCATCAGGTTATAAATACCACTTGCATCGGCAACTTTAGCCAGTGGCAGCGTACTCATTGCCAGATGCGAGACCACGATCAAACAAATCATCAGACCAATGCCACGATAAATTTGTGGCCAGAACATAAAGTCATAATCGCTGTGAATACTGAGATGTGAATTGAGCCAAACGCCAAAACCCGCCAAAATCATGCCAACAAACACGGTTTTTCGGGTATCAAAGTTTGGAATCAACCATGCAAGGAAAGGCGCAAAACAGAACATCACAATCCCTGTCACCATCATGATATGTCCGATTTGACTGCTATTCATTTCTCGGACTTGCCCAAGAAATACAGGAATCATATAGCCCAAGCCATATAAGGCCATACCAATCACAAAAGTAATGATGCAGCTTAAAGTGAAGTTTTTGTTCTTAAATACACTCAGATCCAGCAAAGGTTTAGGCTGGGTAAAACTGCGTGAGAAGAAGATCATGCCACCAATCAGGCAAATGATAAATGCAACACGCACACCTGTATCGGCGAGCCAATCATGCCGCGCCCCTTCATCCAAGAAATACTCTAAACCACCTAAAAACATGGCCATACCAATCAAACTGAACCAGTCCATACTTTTGATCAGTGAATAATTGGCGCGGTCTATATTTGGTCCAGAGTAAATAATTGTCGCAATCAAAATACCGGGGATGATGTTAATCAGGAACATCCAGTGCCATGAGAAATTATTGGTCAACCAACCACCAATGGTTGGGCCAATGGCTGGACCTAAAGTACTGATCATGCCAAACATCACCAACGGCAAGGCACGTTTTGCTTCAGGAAACAGCAGGTATAACGCCGTCATTGAGGTAGGAATCATGCCGCCGCCCATAAAACCCTGAATGGCGCGAAATACCAACAGGCTTTCCAGATTCCATGCCAAAGCACACAGCAAAGAACTAATCGTGAATCCGATCGCACAAATGGTGTAATAAATTCGAGTCGAGAGCACCCGAGAGACAATACTGGACATTGGAATTGCAATAATTTCAGCAATCAAATAGACCGTTTGCACCCATGTCACTTCGTAACGACTGGCACTCATGCCTGCCTGCACTTCATTCAAAGAACTTGCAACAATTTGAATATCCAGAATTGCCATGAAATTACCAAAAATCATGGCAGCAAAAATCAGCCAAGCTGTTTTTGGCGCAAACTTCCACTCATCTTGGTTCGGTTTATTCATTTTCTTATATCCAAAACTTTTCTGATTAAGTTCTTAAATCAACAGTCGCGCTGACGGACATTCCAGGTTTTATAAGGTCAATATGTGGACTTGAATCAATGGCAATCCGCACAGGAATACGTTGCACCACTTTATTAAAATTTCCTGTGGCGTTGTCTGGTGGCATGAGTGAAAAGGTCGCGCCAGATGCTGGAGAAAAGCTTTCGATTTTCCCTGTATAAGTCAGACTTGGATAAGCATCAATTTTTAATTTAACTTCCTGCCCAATATGCATTTTCTCGATTTGGGTTTCTTTGAAGTTTGCTTGTACATACAAACTTTTCTCAGGAATAATTGCCATTAAACGTGTTTGTGGTGAAACACGAGAACCTTTCTGGATCGAAAGACTGCCGACCTTTCCTGTAACAGGGCTAATCACTTTTGAAGATGAAAGGTCAATCTGGTAAAGATCCAAAGTCGCATTGGCATTCTGAATATCTGCCAGTAGTTGTGCACGACTGGCTTGTAAACTGCCGAGCTGTGCCTCTGCGGCATTAACTGCAGCTTGGGCTTTACTCAATTGTGCTTGAGCCGTTAAATATTGGGATTGTATGCCTTCAAAATTTTGTCGGGTAATCACCCCGTCTTTGAGTAAATCTTGATAACGATTGAAATCTTTTTTCAAACGAGATAAATCTGCTTGGGCAGCAACCACACCACTATTGGCTTCACTAATCGATGATTTTGCAGACTTTTCATTCTGTTGCTGAACAGCAAGCGCAGCTTGTTTTAAGGTGACTACTGATTTCGCCTGATCATAACGTGCCTGATAATCACGATGATCTAAAATAGCCAAAGCTTCTCCTTTTTTCACAAACTGATTGTCATTAATAATCAATTCAACGACTTCACCTGAGATTTTTGGCATCACCCAAGTGACATCAGCTTGGACATAGGCATTATCGGTAGATTGATAGAATCGATAGACCAAAAAATAATACGCGATGCCTAAGATCAGAAATAAGATGAGTACACTAAACACAACCCAAGTTATTTTTTTTCGACTTTGGAAATTAGTATCAGTTTCGAGCTGAGCTACGTTATCCATATTTATTCCGCTATTTTGTAATATACAGTTTTTATTTTGAGCCACGGTTAAATGGTCATCTTTTCACGTAACTTTTCACTTAATTGTGTATAAATAAATAGTTACAATGTAATAATTGGCGCAAATTATCATTCTTAATGGAATAATATGTCATTGACCATTTGTGCATATCATTTTTCTATTTCTGCCAATTGTTCGAATGGTATAAAGCTTTTATTAAAGATTTGTGAAATTTTAGCACAAGCATAAATGATTCGTGTTTTCATTTGTAAAAAATTAAACCTATATTATTGTTTAATTTAAATAAATTATTAAATTCAGCTTCACTAATATTTTTACCATTTAGTTTAATCATCTTACTTTTCTAATCTATTTATGAGCATAAAAATAGTAAAATGCCAAAAAGCCGAAGCGTTATAGAAATGTAATTTTTGCAAAAAAAGTGATTTTTCTCCTATTAATTTTCATATTTTAATTCAATCAAATTGTGCACTATCGCACAAATAGTTTTTGCAAAAGTGAATAAAGTATTTAAGCTAAACAAATCATTAGAATTAATAACCTAAATGTGCTAATTCATTACTTTGCATAGTAAAAATTTAAAGTATTGCTAAATACTGCTGTTTATAGGTCTTGCTCAGATGTGAACTATATCAACTTAGATACCGGTAAGTTGTAATCTGATCAGACAAAACAACCAGAAAATTGGAAAAATAATATTGATCTAAAAGAAGGACTGCTTATGGATTCTGGACTAATCACACTTTTTCTACCGATCGCCTTGGCGATTGTCATGGCCGGGCTGGGTTTGGAGCTCACACTCAAAGACTTTGCACGAGTAAGCAAACATCCCAAAGCGGTGATCATTGCTTTGTTTTGTCAGCTTATTTTATTGGTCGGCATTGCATTTTTAATTTGTAAAATATTGGCTTTACCGCCGCTTCTGGCAGTCGGTTTGATGTTACTTGCCGCTTCTCCTGGTGGATCAACCGCAAATCTATTCAGCTATTTGTATAAAGGTGATATCGCACTAAATATTACATTAACCGCAATTAATGCCATTATTGCCGCCATCTTTTTACCGTTTATTGTCAATTTCTCAATTTTGCATTTTATGAATGAAGGCCAACAAGTCGGACTACAATTTGCAAAAGTCCTGCAAGTCTTTGCCATCATTCTGGTCCCTGTTTGTATTGGGATGCTAATCCGTCATTATGCGCCGCATACCGCAGAAAAACTGAATCGCCCTGTGCGCATCTTTGCGGTGGTTTTTCTTGTCATTATCATCCTTGGCGCAATTATAAAAGAACGAAATAACCTGATCGAATATATCGGGCAAATTGGCTTTGCAACTGCCTTATTTTGTGCAATTAGTCTATGTGTCGGTTATTTTGTACCACGACTGTTTGGAATCAGCTCTTATCAAGCTCGTGCATGCGCGTTTGAGATTGGTATTCATAATAGTACGCTGGCCATGACCATTGCACTCACCATTATGGCGAGTACCACCATTGCCATGCCTGCTGCGGTCTACTCAATTTTTATGTATATTTTCGCGACTATCTTTGGGACTTTGATTACACGATTTGGCACTCAGGAAACGATTAAAGCTTAACTTTTTTAAATCATCACCGCCATAGCATATAAAGAAATATGCTATGGCTTTTATTTAAATCCAGTTTTACTCACCGCTTCCAACTGATTTCTAAGTGCTTTGGCTGACCATGCTCTGGGTGTGATTTCAGCTTGTTTAATTAACTCAATCAGCTTTTGATTGATTGGTGCTTTTAAATTTAATTGCGTTGCTAAACGAACAACTTCACCATTAATCCAGTCAATTTCGGTGGCTCGCCCCGCCATAAGATCATCTGCCATTGATGAGCGTGCCAACGGATCAATCGCCAGCATTTTCTTGCTCACGATATTGAAAATAGAATTGGGCAGTTTTAATACAAATGGCACGAACTGTGCTGGTAAAGCGGTCAATTGTGCAGGCTTAATTTTTGCGATTTTAAGTAGCTCTAAAGCTTCAATCTGCGCCATTGCCAAGCATTGACGATAGGCTCGAATTGAAAGTTGCTGTTTGAGTGGTAGCTGAGATAACGCATTCACTGAATTATTCAGATTTAGTAATAGCTTTGCCCATTGAATTGCCTGCATATCATCTTCAAGTTTCAGTTCAAGCTGAGCGCTATTAAATGCGATGACAAGCTCATTCAAGCCCGCATGTTTTTTCACATACAGCGCCCCATCTGTACCTTGATGAAAAACCCCATTTCCCAAAGCAGCGACATTAAAAGGCACCATACCTTCAAGAATTGTATGTTCGGATAAAACCTGCTTTAGAATTCCGACGTTACTTAAGCCATTCTGAAAACTAATAATGATGGTATTTTTCTTAAGAGTTTCTTTTAACTCATGTGCAACTTGTTCGGTTGCGGCAGACTTTACACAGACAAAAATGATATCAGCCTGAGCAGCAATGTTTGGATCAGTACTAAGTTGCAGCTTACTCGCTGGAACACTATTCTTTTCACCTAGATAGTCCGAAACAGTCAGTCCATAGCATTGCAATTGTTGTTGTATTTGGGGACGCACAATAAAGTCAACATCATACCCTGTTGCTGCTAATCTTCCACCAAGATAACATCCAATATTTCCAGCCCCATAAATACATATTTTCATTGATTTTCCTTGCTGGATTCTATTTCTTAACAACATCACTTTAACCCAAAACATGGAGTTAAGTTGTCACTTGGCTGACAAATTTATTTCTAAGCACAGAATTTAAGATTGAGCAAAGTTCATTCAGGAACATCTTCTTTTTCTTTATTTTTTAGTGCCCCATGCCATTCTGCCAATACATAACCCATTCCATAAATGTTATGGATGAGTTTAGGAAGAAAATTACGGTCAATCTTATTTCTTAAACGACTAATCGCCACTTCAATCATTTTAGTGTCTGCATCGTGGGTTATATCCCAAATCTGTGAAGCGATTAATGCTCTCGGTAAGACCTCTCCACGTCTACTCATGAATAACTCAATCAATGCATATTCTTGAGCTGTAAGATTAATCCGTTTTCCCGCTCGGCTTACACTGCGTTTCCATAAATCAAGTTCAAGGTCGGCAACACAAATTCGATTGATTTCATGATTCCACTGCTCTCTACTCAATAGACCTTTGATCCTTGTGAGAAGCTCTACCAAAGTAAATGAAAGGCCAAGCCCTTTCATTCGCTCTTCAATTTGATCACGCGCAATCAAAAACAAAATAGGCATGGTTTTTCCATTCTTGCCCACATCATGCAAAATATTCCAGCCATTTAAACCAGCAAACATAACATCCAAGACCACTAAATCATATTCACTAAACAATAACGCAAGATGCTTACCTGTTATTTCATCTGTGACCCAGTCGACCATATAACCTGCTTCTGATAATGCTTGGTTAAGATAACTCCCTATTTTTTGCTCATCTTCGACTAGTAATATTTTCATCTTAAACCTATTAAAGCCCTGCTTAAGAAGATAATAACGTTGTACTACTTTAAATAGTTTTGAATGACATAAATGTAATTTTGGTGTCATTTCAATGTTCATTTCTGCAATAGATCAATATAAAAATTCAGCTTTTGAAGCAAGATAGATCTGCAAAAAGATGCTTTAAGACGTTTCGCCGAGTTCATAAAAAATAAAAGCCTAGCAATTAAGCTAGGCTTTTAGATATTCCAATAACAAGGTTTATTGAAGATTAGGATCTGCCAATAAAGTTGCCGCGGCAAGTTTTCCTAGATTATTTGAAGCCAATGGGCTATCACCTGTTAATAGTTTACGATCTTGATGAACCTGCCCTGTGATGCCTTTATTTAAGATTTCGACACCTAGCTTTTCAAGATTTTCCCCCACTAACCAAGGCAATTGTCCTGGCATATAGCCGATATCAATATTTGCACCTTTGTCTAGGGAATCAGGGAACACACAAATCTTGTAGTCCTTAAAAATATAATTCTGCGGATCTTCATCTACAGCTGCTGCAAGCAATGAGGCTGGCCCATGACATAACGTAATCACATATTTATCATTTTTAATGGCCCACTTTAATAGCTGTTTGACTTCTTTACTTTCTGGAATCTTAGCAAGAACACCATGTCCACCCGGAATAAAGATACCCGCATAAGGTGAATCTGTACTTAAAGCTTGTTCCAGAATATCTGCTAACTTCAACGGTGCTTTGAGTTGCTTTTCATATTTTTTATACGTATCTAAGACCACTTGTTCTTCATTCGGCATTGCCCACATTTCCAATTTAACTGGATTGCCCGAAAGTGTTGCCACATCAAAGGCAAAACCTGCATTATCCAAGTGGAACATTGGCAATAACATTTCAACTGGATGATTTCCCGTAGAAAAGAATTTTTCGTTTTGCATCAAGATATAACGTTCATCTGTTGCAATCATTAAAATCCGTTTGTCGCCTTGGTATGGATTTGGGTAAGTCGTGCCATCGTAATCTGTTTTTGCCGAGGTGTATTGGCTCAGCGAATATGGCGATGGGAAAAAAGCATTGTCTTCTGCATGGTCTGGACTTGGGTTGCGATCATCAGGATTTGTTGTCATTTTGAGATTCCTCATCAGGTCGTTATGTTTATATGCATACTGCTTGAGTCACCTGCCACACTCAAGTTTTGAGTATGAACAGGCATGGATTGAACACAATTAGGCAAATTCAGACTTAATTTCGAGTACCACTTTGCCCGTATGTTGGCTGCTTTCCAGACATTGATGTGCCTGAGCTACTTCATCAAATGCAAAAGTTTTATAGATCATTGGCTTGCATTGATCCGCTTCAATTAAAGGCCAGACAAACTGCTCAAGTTCTTGGGTAATTTGGGCTTTCTCAACATTGGTTCTGGCACGCATTGTCGAACCTGTGACAACTGCCCGTTTTAACATCAATTCTTGTATATCAAAGCCATCGACTTTTCTGCCACCCATAAAACCGATAATCACCAATCGACCATCACGCTTTAATAATCTCAGGTTTTGATTAAAGTAAGCGGCACCAATAATATCCAAAATCACATCTACACCTTGACCATCGGTTTGGGCCAAAACTTCTTTTTCAAAATCCTGTGTTTTGTAGTTAATTACCTGTGATACTGAAGCTAATTTTTCAACTTTGTCACCACTCCCAACAGTGGAGAAGTTCTTAATACCCATCGCATGACATAAGCTGATTGCTGTGGAACCAATACCACTGGCTCCACCATGGATCAGTACGGTTTCATTCTTTTTCAACTGTCCAATCTGAAATAAATTTGCCCAAACGGTAAAATAGGTTTCAGGGATAGCAGCCGCTTCGACAAAACTCAGATTCTTTGGGATTTTTAAGGTTTGGTTGGCTGGTACCGCACAGTATTCTGCATAGCCACCACCATTCGTCAGTGCACAGACCTTATCACCGACCTTGAACTTTGTGACGTCATCACCCACTTGACTAATTACACCTGAAACCTCTAGCCCAGGGATGGGAGTGACCCCTTTAGGCATTGGGTATAATCCTTGACGCTGTAGAATGTCAGGTCGGTTGATTCCTGTTGCGTAGACTTCAATGAGCACTTCATCTGCTTTAATCTCTGGTCGAGGTCCTTGAGTCACTTGTAATACTTCTGGACCGCCCGCTTGTGTAATTTCGATATATTTCATTTGTTCTACGCTATTTTGATTCATTTAATCATGACTCCATTTGAGTATTAGTATCGGCATGTTTTGGAGGAAAACCAAATTGCTTTTTGAATTCTCGGCTAAATTGAGAAGAGCTCTGATATCCAACAGCATAAGCCGCTTGAGCCACACTTTGGTCTGCGTTTTGCAACAATTGTTTTGCCTTATGCAACCGAACCACTTTCAAATATTGCAATGGTGAATATTGTGTGACTTGTTTAAAGGCCTTATGAAATGCAGAAGTACTCATATTGGCCTGTTCTGCGAGCATCTCAACTGTTAATTTTTCGGTAAAATGATGTTGAATATATTCACAAATTTTATAAATCGGTCTGAGATTGCCCTGAGCGACCAAGCCTGTTAAGGCATCCGCACCTGAATGTTGAATAACGCGATAAAGCAATTCCCTTTTAATTTGATCCCCCAAGATCAATACATCCTGTTCAGACGTCAATGTATTTAATAAACGGATAAGAACATTCGATATCGTTTGATCATACCGGATCACACTCATTCCTGTGGTGAGTGGCTTAAACTGGTAATTTTCAAAATAGGTTTTAGCCAGTAGCTCATTTACAGTATCTGCCTCTAACTTCATGCTGATCGCAATCATTGGTGCTTCTGGACTGGCAATAGTGTCACAATCAAAGGGCATGGAAACTGAGACAATTAAACATTCGCTTTGCTTGAATGAATAAGTCTCTGTGCCGATATAGCCACGTTTTTGCCCTTGCAATACAAACACGAGGGTTGGTTCTTGTAATACTGCAATCGGTGGTGTGTTGTGGTCAACACGCATCAAGGTAATGCCATCAATCGAGGTAGCAAAAAAACCTTCTTTATGTACCAGTTTTAGAAATAAATTGATCAGTGTTTGGTCATTCATCATGTGTCGTCTGATGATTTGAAATGTGATTTTTATTATTAAATAGCAAACAGATAAAAACTGTTAGTTTTATGCAGAATTAGGCATGGAAAAGAGAGTTTTGTGAAGCCTAGCTTTATCTCACTAAAATAATCTCCAAGTTCAGGCACTCTTTCCATACACCTGATGCTCCCCAGTCTTCTCCCTCAAAACCATGATTATTTGACCGTCTCCTAGCTTTCAGATAATTTAAAATATATTTGGTAGTTCTTAAAATATTTATTAATTAAACGGTCTTCCCATTCTTTTACATTATTGCAAGAGGCATCAATAGCTACATTAACACAAGAAAAAGGTGCATCTAGATATTTTGTAAAAACTACAGGAAATCCTTTTTCTTCATAGATATGAGTTGCTAGAACTTTTCCTAAGCCCTCCTCATAAAACTCGAAAAGTTCCAATTTTTGTTCTTCACAAAATTTATATATATTAAGCTCTACAGCTAATATTTCTTGATCGCCCTGCTCAGACCAAATTGATTCCGACATTGTTAACACCTTATTTATGTTATTCGATAATTTAGTTTAGATTTATCGTATAAATACTAACACCGTCAATCTAATAAAACTGACTCGAATCCAACATCTGTAAGGTAATCTTTTTCACTTCATCACGACTTTGCATAATATGCGCTTCAATCGCATTGATCGCTTGTTCAGTGTGTCGATCGAAAATAAAACCCAAGATTTTTTGATGTTCTTGATAAGTTGCGTCAATCCGATAATCTTTAGAAAAATCCAAACGGCGAATAATCCGAATACGCTCACTTAAGTCTCGATGAATCCGCGCCATTTCATTATTACCTGAAGCTCGGACCAAAGCACAATGAAAATCCTCATCTTGCTGAGAAAGTTGTTTAATGTCTTTTAAATACTCAGAAGGTTGTATTAACCAGAGGTCTTTTAACACCGACAGCTCAACCGAATTGTGGTGGTCAATCTGACAGAGTTTCCGAATTGAATCTTTTTCTAGAACAATACGCACATCGTATAGCTCTTCATAGTAACGAAAATTGAGCGGTCGAATCTGCCAACCGCTCCGAAAACTCACATCAACATAGCCCTCTTGTTGCAAGCGATACAAGGCTTGTCGGATTGGGGTCCGACTCACATCATAGGCTTTGGCAACTTCTGACTCAGTAAAGCGTTCACCTGGCATCAATTTGAAATCAAAAATATCATTCTTGATGCGTTGGTAAACCAGCTCAGACAAATTGTCTGAGCCTTTAGTTGTACTTTTTATGTTGATGTTCGCTTCTTTCATTCAAGCTTATTCCATATAGACCAATGGTTCACCACTGTGTACGGTTTGCCCTGCTCTACAAATAATGGCCTTAACAATACCATCCTCTTCCGCATAGACAGGTAACTCCATTTTCATGGCTTCAATAATAGCAACAGTTTCACCTTTTTTAATCTCTTGACCATGTTCCACAAAGATCTTCCAGATATTACCTGTCATTGATGCATTTAAAGAAGAAAGATGGCTGTAATCGACCTGATTGGCTTGTTCTACATGCTGTTCAGGTTGTGCAGCAAATTCCTCTTTCCAGCGACTCACCTCAGTACTAAAGGCCTGTTGTTGCTTCTCCTTAAATGCAGCAATACTTTCAGCCTCTTTGTCTAAGAACTGCACATAGTCGGCATAGTCAAACTCAGTTTCTTCAATCTGAATTTGAGCGCGACCATTTTCAAAATCTGCGCGCCACTCATTCAGTTCAGCTTCAGTCACAGGGAAATATTTAATCTGGTCAAAGAATTGCAAGAACCATTGTTTATCACCAAATTGCTTGTTCTTTTTAAACTTGTTCCAGATCGGCAACGTTCGCCCAATCAGCTGATAACCACCCGGTGAATCCATACCATAAATACACATGTACATCCCACCAATACCAACAGTACCTTCCGCAGTAAAAGTACGTGCAGGATTGTACTTAGAGCTGAGTAAACGGTGACGTGGATCAATCGGCACCGCACATGGCGCTGTTAGATAGACATCGCCCAAACCGAGTACTAAATAATTGGCGTCGAAAATAATGTCTTTGACTTCATCTCGATGTGCAAGCCCATTAATTCGTTGGATAAAATCAACATTATTCGGCAACCACGGCGCTTTAGCACACACACTTTCCTGATAACGCTCCACTGCACCTAAAGTCGCACTGTCCTCAAACGCCATTGGCAAATGTACAATACGCGATGGAATCTTAAGCTGGCTTAAATCGCCCATTTCATCTTCAAGTTTAAGCAATTGATGAATGAGCTCAGCTTGAGGAATCACCAGACCATCATATTTGATTTGTAGTGAACGTACGCCCGGTGACAGTTCCAAAACACCTGCAAGATTGGCATCACGGATCATTTGAATCAGTTGATGCACACGCAGACGAAGCGCCAAATCTAAAACATTTTCACCATATTCGAGTAAGATATAGCTATCACCTGCTTGGCGATACACAGTTTTTGGTGATAAATCAGTTGGTTCACGTTGAGCCAAAATGGTGGTAAACACGTCTTGAACAGGTTCAATGGTTTCAACGACTTTGGTGGCATCTGCAAAGTTCTGAATATTATCGATTTGCTTACGCTCTAACGCATTGGCTTGTTCCGCCGTGATAGGATAAAAACGGATTTTGTCATCGGCTTTCAGTTGGCCTACTTTCCATAACTCGGCTTTGGCAATGGTCACAGGACAAACAAATCCACCAAGACTAGGACCATCTTTTGCCAAAATCACAGGGAAATCACCGGTAAAGTTGATCGCACCAATGGCATATTCACAGTCATGCACATTGGATGGATGTAGACCGGCTTCACCGCCATTCTCTCTTGCCCAGCTCGGTGTCGGACCTGAAAGTCTGACCCCTAAACGGTTTGAGTTAAAGTGAACCGTCCACTCAGAGGCAAAGAATTCTTCCACATATTCAGGTTTAAAGAAATCAGGTGCGCCGTGCGGTCCATACAGCACTGCGATTTCCCATTCATTGCTGTATTCTGGAATGAGATCTTTGGATAAGGCTTGTGGTGTCTCCGTTGCCAGCGGTAATTCCGCACTGGCAAGTTCTGCATCAACCATTTTGATCATGTCGCCAACACGTAAAGTCCGTCCTGCATGACCACCAAAATTACCTAATGCAAAGGTTGATCGGCTACCCAAATATAGGGGTACATCCAGTCCATCACGCACGGCTAAGTAAGTACGGCAGCCGGAAGCCACTTGACCTATTTTTAAAGTTTGACCTGCTTTGACCTTAATCGGTTGCCAAAAAGCAATAAGTTGATCATCTAGCACAGCAGTACAGCTCGCGCCTGTGAGTGCAATGGTGGTATCAGCATGGAACTTTAAGCTTGGCCCCACCAAGGTAAATTCAAACCCAGCTGCTTTTGCATCATTACCCACAATGCGATTAGCCAGTTGGAATGCATAATCATCCATAGGACCTGATGGCGGTACACCAATATCCCAATAGCCTGTACGCCCTGGATAGTCTTGAATTGAACTGAGTGTACCTGCTTGGATCACTTCAATGACTTTTGGTGAATAGTCAAAATCATCCAGCATACGTGTCCAGATTTGCATGGATTCAAATCGTTGGTCAGAAACAATCGCACGTGCATAGTCCAAGTTGGTGCTGATGCCATTTAAACGTGTTTCAGCTAAAACCACTTTTAGTTTTTCAATCGCAGTAGCTCGATCTTCCGCATGCACAATAATCTTGGCAATCATTGGATCAAAATACTGGGAAATTTCGGTGCCTGTTTTCACCCAAGTATCAACACGAATACCTTCTGGAAATGAGACTTCTGTAAGCACACCCGGACTTGGCTGGAAATTTTTAACAGGATCTTCAGCATAGACTCGGACTTCAATTGCAGCCCCTTGCGGTTGGATATTGCTGAGATACTCCCAATCCAATGCATCGCCAGCCGCGACTTTGAGCATACACTCGATCAGGTCAAGACCTGTCACCATTTCCGTTACTGGATGCTCCACCTGTAAACGAGTATTCACTTCAAGGAAATAAAACTCATCCCGCTTGGCATCATAAATAAACTCAACCGTTCCTGCACTGCGATAATTCACAGAGCGCCCCAGTTCTACTGCAGCTTGATGTAACTTTTTACGGGTTGCTTCAGGTAAGTTCGCCGCAGGTGTTTCTTCAACCACTTTTTGGTTACGACGTTGCAATGAACAATCACGCTCACCAAACGCAACTACTTGACCTTTACCATCCCCAAAAATCTGTACTTCGACATGACGTGCTTTATCAATAAAGCATTCAATAAAAACACCTGCGTCTTTAAAGAACTGCTCACCTAGGCGTTTCACGCTTTCATACGCATCTGCTAGTGCTTGTGGGGTGTCGCAACGGGTCAGGCCAATACCACCGCCACCCGCAGTGCTTTTGAGCATGATTGGATAACCAATCCGCTCAGCCGCAGTCAATGCTTCCTCCAAACTGTCCAACAAGCCTGTACCAGGAGTCATTGGTACATGCGCCGCTGCGGCAAGTTCACGTGCACGGTGTTTTAGACCAAATTCTAGAATCTGTTCTGCAGTTGGCCCCATAAAGGCAATGTTATTTTCTTCACAAGCACGAGAGAAATCTGCACTCTCAGACAGAAAACCATAGCCCGGAAAAATTGCTTCTGCCCCAGTCTGTTTAGCGGCTTGAATCAGTTTTTCGATACTCAAATAAGTATCAGCTGGTTTTAAACCATCTAGTGCAATTGCGACATCTGCATCCTGTACATGCTGTGCATAACGGTCGCTGTCCGAATAAACCGCGACACTGGTAATGCCTAATTTTTTCAGCGTTCGAATTGCTCTAACAGCAATTTCACCACGGTTTGCAATAAGTACGGTCTTAAACATGATGATTTCCCCCTAAAAATTAATTGGCTGCATTTGCTACTTGGTTATTGCGATGTTGGATATACGCTCTCCAACCGCCAAAATGGCTGATATTCTCCGCATCGCCTAAGCCATAGGGTTCACAAATAAAACCTTTAACCCAACGGCCATCTTCAAGTTCGACATTGCCCATACCCAATGGGGTTGGAATTTCTGCTACAAACTCACCGAAGCGTGCTGTTGGTACATCCCAAAGCTCGACAATGATGCTTTGTCCATCTTGCTGACGAGCCAAACCTGGTTTTGGCGGAACCGTGCCATTCAAGGCATACAGCGCATAATCCTGAGAGGTTTTGGTGGTTTCGACATGCACGGCACCACGCGTGGTGAGTTGGAAATTCAGTGGCATTCCCGTTAGATGTGCCCCTACAACCGCAACACGAATATGGTGAGGAGACAGCAAAGTCGGTGCACTTGCTACAGCTAATGTCTTATCTAAAGCACCGAGTTTCAGTGCTAAATAGTTCTGCCATGCTTTGCCGAAATGCACCAAGGCTGCATCATGCCAAGCAGGTGCAATTAAGGTGATACCAAAAGGTAAGTTGTCAGCTCTAAAGCCTGCAGGTAATGCCAAGGCACTTAAATCAGCGAGGTTGGTGAAATTGGTATACGTGCCGAAATGCGCGTTGTATTCAATCGGGTGCTGTTGTATTTGTTCAATGGTATAAATCGTTGGTGAAGTTGGCACGATCAAGGCATCAAACTCAGCCAAGCTAGCTTGGATTTTTCGAGTCAAATCCTGTTTTAAATATTCAGCATTGTAGGCATCCACTGCTGAATATTTTTCACCTTGTTGAATAATTTCTAAAACGGTCGGATCAAAATCAGCAGCATTGGTTTTGAGGAGATCGGCAGCCGCTGCAGTGCGTTCTGCCACCCAAGGGCCTTGATAAAGTTGTGCTGCAAGTTGCTCAAAAGCAGAAAAATCAATTTGAGTAATTTCAGCATTTAAGCTTTCCAGTAATTGAATGGTGTGTTGAAAGGCTTTTTCTGCTTGCTCGTCACCAAAGAAGTTCAATTTATTCGGAATGGCAAATTTCAATTTGCTGGAAAAACGTGCAGGTACGTTTTTAGGATGCTGACGTGAATAGCTATCTAAAGTGTCATAAGCTTCGACTTGAGCAGCCACCAATTCAGCATCAGTCACTGTGAGAGCAAAGATTGAAATACAATCAATACTTTTTACTGCAGGTAATAAACCACGATTAGAAAAGCGCCCTTTGGTTGGCTTTAAACCGACAATATTATTAAATGCTGCTGGCACACGTCCTGACCCAGCGGTATCTGTTCCTAAAGAAAATGGAACTAAACCTCTTGCTACCACACTGGCAGAACCTGAACTTGAACCACCACTGACATATTCAGGTTTAAAACTATTCGGTACAGCCCCAAATGGCGAACGTGTGCCAACTAAGCCTGTGGCAAATTGATCAAGATTGGTTTTGCCAACGACAATCGCTCCTGCTTGTTTAAGTAATCGAACCGTTTCAGCATCTTGTGTTGCAACACGATTCAATGCCTTGCATGCTGCCGTGGTAACAAAACCAGCGACATCAATATTGTCTTTGACTGCAAACGGCACACCATAGAGAGGAAATTGTTTTTGCAGATTTTCCGCATCTTGAGTCAATTGCTTTAAAGATTGAATTTGTTGCTCAACTAAATCTGCACTCGCAAGAGAAATCCAAGCAACGTCCTTAGGATCAAGTGCTGAAACTAACTCCTGCAAAATATCGAGTTGAATTTCTTGCTTTAAATACGCTGTTTGCCATTCAGAAATTGTCCAGCCTAAAGTTTTTATTTCGCTCACTTTATGAATCCTATCTTGTATACAAGTTTGAATAGATAAAAGCAGAAAGCGTGCCAAAAGTATTTTTAATATATAAATCAATAACTTAGTAAAAAACTAAAATACTAGTTCGTTTGAATGGTTAATGATGGTGCTAAAAAGATTCGACAAAAATACCTATGCGCTATAACTCAGCAAATTTTTATTGAGAGAGAAAGGATCAAAACAAAGACCATGAAATACTATTTAAATTATTTATATTTATAAGATTATTTATTTACTTTTAGATAGTTAGCTAGATCTTCAAACTCAGTTGCGACAGCCTGAATTGCTTGCTGCTCCATGGCTCTAAACTTCTTGAGCACCACTTGCCCCAATTCGGTTAGCACTGCACCACCACCATGCGTTCCGCCTGTTTGGGTATCGACCAGATTGGAATGAAAGCATTGATTCATGGTATCCACCAATTGCCATGCACGGCGATAACTCATATCCATAGATTTCGCGGCTTGGGATATTGATCCTGTACGATGGATTGCTTCAAGTAGCTCAGCTTTACCTGGACCAAAAGCAATCTGCTCATCAGATAAGATTCGCACATGTAGCTTTAATTGTGCTTTTGACATTGCATATTACCCAAGATTTGATGATGTATTTCACACCATCAAATCCTATCATTTTTAAATTAGAAGTGAATCACGGTACGAATCGACTTACCTTCATGCATTAGGTCAAAGGCATGATTAATATCGTCCAACGGCATGGTATGCGTTACAAATGGTGCCAACTCAATTTCACCTTTCATTGCATCTTCTACCATTTTCGGTAATTGGCTACGGCCTTTTACCCCACCGAAAGCAGTTCCCATCCATTTACGTCCTGTCACCAACTGGAATGGACGTGTTGAAATTTCCTGACCTGCACCTGCAACCCCAATAATCACCGATTGTCCCCAACCGCGATGTGCGCATTCCAAAGCTGAACGCATCACATTGGTATTGCCGATACATTCAAAAGAATGGTCAACGCCCCAACCTGTCATTTCAACAATCACTTGTTGAATTGGCTGATCATAATCTTTTGGATTTAAGAAGTCAGTTGCACCAAACTGCTTTGCCAGTTCAAATTTATCTGGATTGGTATCTACTACAATAATACGTCCAGCTTTGGCCTGACGTGCACCTTGTACTACAGCAAGACCAATACCCCCCAAACCAAACACAGCAACGCTATCGCCCTCTTGTACCTTCGCCGTGTTATGTACCGCACCAATCCCTGTGGTTACACCACAACCGAGTAAACACACTTGTTCATGGTTGGCTTCTGGATTAATTTTTGCCAAAGACACTTCTGCAACGACGGTATATTCACTAAAGGTTGAACAACCCATATAGTGATAAATCGGTTGTCCATTATAAGAAAAACGTGTTGTGCCATCTGGCATCACACCTTTACCTTGAGTTGCACGAACAGCAACGCATAAATTGGTTTTTCCCGATTTACAGAACAAACATTCCTTACATTCAGCGGTATACAACGGAATCACATGGTCACCGACTGCAACACTGGTCACACCTTCACCAACTTGCACCACTACTCCAGCACCTTCATGACCCAACACTGCTGGGAAAACACCTTCTGGATCATCACCTGATAAAGTGAAGGCATCGGTATGGCACACTCCTGTATGGGTAATTTTAATCAGGACTTCACCCGCTTTAGGTGGTTCAACATCAAGCTCTACGATTTGTAATGGTTCGCCTGCGGCAAAGGCAACGGCTGCACGAGATTTAATCACAATGACACTCCTGAATTTTACTTTAAATAAGATTTAAGAATTTTACTGACTTGAATGAGCTCTTGACTGCGTTGCAACTCGGACGATTCACCAACAACTAAGGTATCTTTGAGGTGAATTTCGAGAAGTTCCGTCATCAAACCATTTAATGCTCCACGAACTGCACAGATTTGCTGCAAAATATCAGCACATTCTGTGTCATTTTCCAATGCACGTTCCACACTCTGAACCTGACCTTGAATTCGTCTTACACGCGTGAGAATCTTTTTTTTATCCTCTAACTGTTTAGGCATAATGTTGACCACATTAAATCTAAAAATATACTATACACCAGTATAGTACTTAAGCTCAATATTTGTTGATCTAGATTCTATTAAGGCTGTGTCCATTGGAGTGTATTTACATAGAAAATTAGATTATTGAAATGATAACCCATTGATTATCTTTATAATTACATTTCACCCTTGGAACAAAACGGCATTTAGATATATAAGAAAATCAATCATCTATACATTACTGTTGGATCCACACGCTTGATCAATAAAATGATAAACAATTCATACCATTTTAAGATAATGACACTTGTTATCATGTTAGGAATTGGTGGCTGTTCTTTGCCACCCAATCAGAACCATGATCGGAGTAACTCCTTGCATACGAAAACAAAGTGGATGAATGATCCACAAGCCGATCTTAATATTGAAAAAGGTTTAACTGCATTTTTAGCATTGGATGATGCCTTTTTAAGTATTGCTTCCCGTATTCATTTAATTCGAAATGCCAAGCATCAATTGGATTTACAATATTATATTTGGAATGACGATGCCATTGGCAACATGATGCTGCATGAGTTGCTCAAAGCAGCTGATCGCGGAGTAAAAGTCCGTTTATTGATTGATGATCAGAATGGCATAAAACTAGATAAAACCTTAAAAGCCCTCGCCCAGCATCCAAATTTTGAAATCCGTATTTTCAATCCTTATAAGTTTAGGCACTTACGTTTTATTGATTATGTATTTAGACTGAAACAGATTAATCATCGTATGCACAATAAGCTCACTATTGCCGATCATTCAATCGCAGTAACGGGTGGGCGCAATATCAGTAGTGAATATTTTGAGGCTAGTGACCAGTTTCAGTTTAGCGACATGGATATTTTGTTCTACGGTAAAGCCGTTGATCGAACAGAACAGGTCTTCGATGAATTCTGGTCAGATAAACTCAGCTATTCAACACAACAATTAATGGGTTCTGGTACGCCTCAACAACTGGAAAGTTTAAGAAATACTTATAAAGCCTTAGATCAAGTGGATACACCCACCGAAGATAAACTCGAAGCCGCTCAAGATTATTTAAAATTACGTCTACAAAATTATCCAATCCAATGGGCAAAAGCACATTTTGTCGCAGATCATCCGAATAAGGCCTTAGGACAAGCCAAAGATCAGGAGCTTTTATATGCTCAAGTTCTGAACATTATGGGTAAACCAGCACAACATATGGAATTAGTCTCGGCTTATTTTGTTCCTACAAAACAAGGAACCACCTACCTCAATCAGCTCTCCAAAGATGGTATCCAAGTCCGTGTATTGACCAATAGCTTGGTGGCCAATGATGTCGCCGTGGTGCATTCTTTTTACAGCCAATACCGTAAACCACTTTTACAAAATGGCGTACAACTGTATGAGTTTAAACCGAATATTGAACGTAAAAAACGGACTTGGTATGAAATTGCGACAGGGAGCGTGATTCCTGTAAAAGGTAAGAACCGTTCAAGTTTGCATGCCAAATTTTTTGATGTTGATGGAAAAGTTTTTATTGGTTCGTTTAACTTTGACCCACGCTCTGCCCATTTAAACACTGAAGTTGGTTTAGTAGTGGAATCTGATCATTTACAAGACCAAATCACCGCCATGCTGGATCAGCATTTATTACAAGTGGCTTATCAGCTCAAATTAGATCAAAACGGCAATATTGTGTGGTATGAACATAAAGAAAATGGTGAGGTTATTGAGCACCATCACGATCCTGAAAGTACCAGATTCCAACGTTTTACCATGCACTTTGTGTCTTATTTTCCCGTTGAATGGATGATGTAAATCATCCATTCAATAAGATTTAATTTGCTGAATTGACCTCTTTTTTCATTCTAAAGAGCGATATTTTTTTAATTATTTTGTGCTAAGTTACGATTATAATTAACATAAAAGATAACCATATGATTTCGGAAAAAGATTGGAAAAAATATTCAGCAAGTATTTGCTGTTGCACACAAGTCATCTTTACATGCGTCTATTGCAACAGTAGATCCTTCAGGGCAGCCGACCATCACCCCTATAGGCACAATCTTTTTAAATGACAACCAAACCGCTTATTTCTTTGATACATATACTGAAAAGCTAAGTGAGAACCTTATTCAAAACACCCAAGCTTGTATTCAAGCGATTAATACCAATAGGTGGTTCTGGTTAAAGTCCTTCATCAAAGGTCATTTTGATCATCATTTTGGCATACGCTTATATGTCGAAATTGGTGATTTACGTCCAGCCACGGAACAGGAAAAGCTTGCCGTTGATCGGCGGACTAAACCGCTACAATCGACAAAAGGAAGTCAATTGATTTGGTCTGAATTTACTCATGTAAGAGAATTCAAAATCAATACGTTTAGATGGGTTAAATATCCTCGGATGATGGCACATTTAACTTAACCCAAAGTCATTTCAAACAAACACAGCCCTTCTATCTCTAACGGCATCTTAATCTGTGTAAAAGATGCCTGTTCAAGTGCATCCAAATGCTCTTGTTTGGTCATATAAAGCTGATCATTTTGCATCGCATGTGCTGCACACAAATGATCACACACTAAATAATAGCCTTGAGGTTTTAATAGGGTTTTTACGATTTTATGAAAATCGGTTGCATAGCATTTATGTCGAAGCTCATGTAATGCTTGATGGATAATAATCAAATCATACTTCTGAGAGAATGTATTCTGCCAATCAGCAGCTTTAAAGCTTCCAATAATATAGGTTGCCTGTGCTCTTTCAACAGTATTGAGCTTTTCTTGTGCTAGTTGATGCATCGCTTCTGAAAAATCAAAAGCAGTATATTCAATGTTAGTAAGCTGTGAGAGCAAATGTTGGGCTAAAAAACCAGGCCCAGAACCAAGTTCTAGTACCTGATATTGTTCAGAAACATGCTGTCTAATGAGATTGGCATAATACTCAAAGAAGTCCTTGCGCCACGGCCTTTTTATATTCGCCGTTTCTTGCCATTCCAAAGCATCAGCGAAATTTCTTAAATCAATTGGGCTTGCGACATCCTGCATTTATTTCCCCCTTATTTATATTTATACCAAGCCAATTTGTTCAAAAAATTGCTTATAGGCTTCAGCTTTCTTTTCCAGTGCTAATGGATAGGCTCGCGATGATGACGGTAATCGGTATAAATTCAGCTCTCGATCAGCATAATTTACCTGCACCGACTGTCCAATCATAGGCTTACTAGCTTGCTCTGGAAAGTGTAACATCAGCGTATCTGTTGCTTTATCGCCTGTAGTCATGATGGTATGGCACATTGGAATTTGTTCCAGTAATTTGGATAAATCTGTAGGCGTGACAATTTCTAAAAATTTATCAGAAGCATTACCTTGCAAACGTTTCACTTGATAGGCTGTGTCAAAAATTCCTACACCAATTTGAGTTAAGAACTCACGAATCAGTTGCTCTTTAAAGTTTTTATTGGGCAAATCTAAAAAGTGATCTTTATCATTAAAAAAGATCAGACCAAAGATTCGCCACATATCATTTTGATAGTTCGGATAGTAAAAATCCATCTTCCAGCGAGTTTGCGGCGGCGGAAAACTGCCCAACATTAGTAGCTTTGCAGTCACAGGTAAAAAAGGTTGCAATGGATGTGTTTCTATTTCTATATCAGTCATTTATATAAAGAGCCAAATTTTAAATTGAGTGAAAAATCTTTTGAATTTATTATAGTAAATTACATTGTTTATGAATAATCAACTGCTTAGCTACACTTTCTCTTTTATCATAATTATTTTCGCTCAAGTCATTCACTAATTGATTGGTTTTATTTTCTATCTCATTTTGTTGTTTACCAAGCAAAAAACCAGCATACACATCATTGTTGATTTTATAGTGTGTATTCAAATCCATTAAAAATTGATCAACTTTTTTATCTTTTTTTAATTCTTTAATTGTAAATTTAGAAATTTCAAATCCGTGAGCCATAGCTA
>NZ_JAZEZK010000049.1:0-2026 GCF_037028485.1 Acinetobacter sp. 102 | reverse complement strand
GACTGTATTCACTAAACTCTATAATCTTCTTAGCTTGTACTCCGTAAAGTACATGGTGGAGACTAGGAGAGTCGAACTCCTGACCTCCTGCGTGCAAAGCAGGCGCTCTACCAACTAAGCTAAGTCCCCAGCTTATCACTTAATGAACGACATATCTTTCAATCTAAGCTACTGCAATCAGATTTGGTGGGTCTGACAAGACTTGAACTTGTGACCCCACGCTTATCAAGCGTGTGCTCTAACCAACTGAGCTACAGACCCTCAGATACATCTTCGAAGAACAACTTGTTGTGGATTCTTACCGGTCACCAATCTTTCGTTAAGGAGGTGATCCAGCCGCAGGTTCCCCTACGGCTACCTTGTTACGACTTCACCCCAGTCATCGGCCACACCGTGGTAAGCGTCCTCCTTACGGTTAGACTACCTACTTCTGGTGCAACAAACTCCCATGGTGTGACGGGCGGTGTGTACAAGGCCCGGGAACGTATTCACCGCGGCATTCTGATCCGCGATTACTAGCGATTCCGACTTCATGGAGTCGAGTTGCAGACTCCAATCCGGACTACGATCGGCTTTTTGAGATTAGCATCCTATCGCTAGGTAGCAACCCTTTGTACCGACCATTGTAGCACGTGTGTAGCCCTGGTCGTAAGGGCCATGATGACTTGACGTCGTCCCCGCCTTCCTCCAGTTTGTCACTGGCAGTATCCTTAAAGTTCCCGGCTTAACCCGCTGGCAAATAAGGAAAAGGGTTGCGCTCGTTGCGGGACTTAACCCAACATCTCACGACACGAGCTGACGACAGCCATGCAGCACCTGTATGTAAGTTCCCGAAGGCACCAATCCATCTCTGGAAAGTTCTTACTATGTCAAGACCAGGTAAGGTTCTTCGCGTTGCATCGAATTAAACCACATGCTCCACCGCTTGTGCGGGCCCCCGTCAATTCATTTGAGTTTTAGTCTTGCGACCGTACTCCCCAGGCGGTCTACTTATCGCGTTAGCTGCGCCACTAAAGCCTCAAAGGCCCCAACGGCTAGTAGACATCGTTTACGGCATGGACTACCAGGGTATCTAATCCTGTTTGCTCCCCATGCTTTCGTACCTCAGCGTCAGTATTAGGCCAGATGGCTGCCTTCGCCATCGGTATTCCTCCAGATCTCTACGCATTTCACCGCTACACCTGGAATTCTACCATCCTCTCCCATACTCTAGCTGACCAGTATCGAATGCAATTCCTAAGTTAAGCTCAGGGATTTCACATCCGACTTAATCAGCCGCCTACGCACGCTTTACGCCCAGTAAATCCGATTAACGCTCGCACCCTCTGTATTACCGCGGCTGCTGGCACAGAGTTAGCCGGTGCTTATTCTGCGAGTAACGTCCACTATCCAGTAGTATTAGTACTAGTAGCCTCCTCCTCGCTTAAAGTGCTTTACAACCAAAAGGCCTTCTTCACACACGCGGCATGGCTGGATCAGGCTTCCGCCCATTGTCCAATATTCCCCACTGCTGCCTCCCGTAGGAGTCTGGGCCGTGTCTCAGTCCCAGTGTGGCGGATCATCCTCTCAGACCCGCTACAGATCGTCGCCTTGGTAGGCCTTTACCCCACCAACTAGCTAATCCGACTTAGGCTCATCATTTAGCGCAAGGTCCGAAGATCCCCTGCTTTCTCCCGTAGGACGTATGCGGTATTAGCATTCCTTTCGGAATGTTGTCCCCCACTAAATGGCAGATTCCTAAGCATTACTCACCCGTCCGCCGCTAAGTGATAGTGCAAGCACCATCACTCCGCTCGACTTGCATGTGTTAAGCCTGCCGCCAGCGTTCAATCTGAGCCATGATCAAACTCTTCAGTTTAAAATCATTAGTAGCTTATGGCTACAAATCTTGGCTCATCAATTTTCTGACTAAAAATTCGCTCAAATAAACTTCGAGAAATTTTTACCATTCAATCAATGAAATATTTTCGATTGATCAACCAGTAAAAATCCACACAAGTTGTTCTTCTATTCTCTTAATGATCTT
>NZ_JAZEZK010000048.1:0-2366 GCF_037028485.1 Acinetobacter sp. 102 | reverse complement strand
AGCGACAATTACGACCTGAAATTTCTTTTTCGGAATATCCGGTTAATTTTAGAAAAGCAGGATTAATGTATACAATTTCATGATTTGAAGTAGCATCAGTAATTACAATACCATTAGGACTTGCATCTAATCCCCGTTTTAATAATTGTAAATGCTCTTCTGTTTTATATCGGTCTGTAATATTTTTTACAATTGCAAATACGCCTACAATTTTTTTATTTTGAAATAATGGTAAAAAGGTGAGATCTGCCCAATATTTTTCCTCTCTAACGTCATAAACCTGTATTTCTAGACGTTGAATATGACCTTCTGTAGCTTTTTTAAAAGCTTCTTCTGTTATTTTTTTATATTGAAGATGAATAAAATTTAAATAGTGTAGTCCTACAATCTGCTCTATCTCAAATCCATTAATCTTTTTTGATGTTATATTTAATTGGTTAATATTTCCATGTAAATCCAATTCATATACCGTATCAGGATGATGATCAAAAAAAGAATGATATTTGTCCTTCATAGCATTTTTATGCTGACGCTCATAATATAGATCGATCCCTAAAGCAGTCAGGTATGCCGCATGATTAAGCATTTTAATCTCATCATCTGTTGGGCTCTTCGGTTTTCGATAATAAGTTGCAAAAGTTCCATATAAAGTACCTTCAGCACTAATTATAGGAACTGACCAACAAGCAGAAATATTTTCTTCAATAAGAAATTTTTGATAGCTTATCCAGTTAGGATGAATAAGAATATCTTCACAAATAACGATTTTACGATAATAAGCTGCTGCTCCACATGCACCAACATATGGCCCAATCTTTAAATTTGTTAATGCATTACGATATGCTGAAGTAAAATATTGTCCTCCACTGATTAAATTTAAATGTTTTTCTTTCTCTGAGAAAAACATAATAGTTACCATTGATCCAGGAATTAAACCTTCCAACCACTTTGAAACTGTATGCAAAACAACTTTTAAATCAGTTTGTTTACCTAAAAAATCAAGAATAAACAAAGTATCAGGATTACTAGATTTTTTAGACATTACACACCATTCAATAAACGCAAACTCAAATCATAAGTTCGACACATTTGTAGTTAGTTAAAAAAGTTAGGTGTATTCGTAGAATCATGAGACTTTTTCAACTCGCAATTGGAAAGCACACAATGAAGAAATATACTAATCTTTCTCAAGATTAAAGATACGAAATTTATGCTACTTTGAAAACTAAAAATTCAATCGTTACGCTTGCTCGGGAGTTAGTGCGCTCACGATCAACCCTCTATCGTAAATTAAAAAGAAATACTGGGTAATGTAGATGTAAAGCGCAACAGGCAGCGAAATTTGCAAGCCAAAAAAGACGCTTCTTTCCTTCATCACCCATGACAGCGTTTGCCTTCGCCTATATTGATTATCTGATTGGCTTGGACTGGTCACCAGAGCAAATTTAACGTGCTTTAACACAACGTGGTTGGCTGGATGTACCTGATGTGGGTCTAGGATTTTAGACCATGCCTATAAGTAAATATTTAATACAGACCAAGGCAGTCAGTTCACCAGTGATGCATTTATTAATATATTGAAATCAAATGGCATTCAAATCAGTATGGATGGTAAACTTGCGCAGTATACTGCTCATAGGTTGATAATGTGATGGTTGAACGGTAATCCTCCCATAAATAACCGAAGTTAAAAGTAGAGGTTAAGCAGCCATTAGAGGTGGCTTTCCTTTGTTAGCTTGATGTGGTCTTTCATGGTTGTAATGCCACAACCAGTTTGTTGCATAATCTTGTACTTCATCCAAAGTATCAAATAAATGCTTGCTCAGCCAACTATAACGTATGGTCCGATTATAGCGTTCAATATACGCATTCTGCTGTGGCTTACCCGGTTGAATATATTCAATACGAATACCGTGCTCAGTAGCCCAGCGCACAAATTCGTGACTGATAAATTCGGGACCATTATCGCATCGGATCACTAACGGTTTTTCTCTCCACTCCAGCAATTGATTCAACGTACGAATAACCCTGATTGTGGGCAATGAGAACCCTGCTTCAATGGCTAGGCCTTCGCGGCGGTAATCATCAATCACATTCAATAATCGAAACTTGCGACCATCGGAAAGCTGATCATGCATAAAATCTAATGACCAAACCTGATTTTCTCGGATTGGTTCTTTCAATGGTTCAGGCGCATGCCGTTTTAGTCTTCTTCTCGGTTTAATACGCAGATTCAGTGCCAACTCACAGTAAATGCGGTAAACCCGCTTGTGATTCCAGCAGCAACTCTCAACATGCCGTAAATACGAGAAGCACAAACCAAAGCCCCAATCGGAATTTTCCTCAGTGAGTTCAATGAGCTGTTC
>NZ_JAZEZK010000047.1:0-2425 GCF_037028485.1 Acinetobacter sp. 102 | reverse complement strand
ATGTATTGAAATCAAATGACATCCAAATCAGCATGGATGGTAAAGGTCGATGGGTTGATAATGTGATGGTTGAACGATTATGGCGGAGCGTTAAATATGAAGAGGTGTATCTCAAAGCCTACAGCAATGTTTTGGATGCGAAGAAGCAATTAAACGCATATTTTGAATTTTATAATTTGAAACGACCTCATTCGAGTCTGGACAAAATGACTCCAGATGAGTTTTACTATGACCAGCTACCACAACAAAATAAGGTAGCTTAACTAGAGCAGAGTATCACTTATAAATAAGCTTTTAGTTGTTCAAACATGTGGGACCACCTCTATTTAAAAAAAGGAAAGAAGATGAAAATTAAGTTTTTAACAGTTTCATTGATGCTTATTCTGCCATTTTCTGTTTTTGCAGCAAATACTGTAGTAGAAAAAGCGGTCATTGAATCAAATAATACATATAAGGCGAAGTATAACTTAGAGGATATGACTGAGTTTAATCAGGCTCAAAAGGGCTTTATTGCCAAGCCAACAGGTCAAATTAAAAGTGAGAAAGGCAATGTTATCTGGGATTTTGATGCATTTAGTTTTTTACAAGATCAAGCACCAAATACCGTTAATCCCACTCTATGGCGACAAGCAAAATTAAACAACAATGTTGGGCTATTTAAAGTAACAGATCGAGTTTGGCAAATTCGTGGTTTTGATTTGGCAAATATGACCATCATTCAGGGTGATACTGGCTGGATTATTGTGGATACATTAACCTCTAAAGAAACGGCTGAAGCAGCACTTAAATTTGCTAGACAGCATTTAGGTGAGCAAAAAATTTCAGCCATTATCTTTACCCATAGCCATATCGATCATTTTGGTGGTGCATTAGGCGTTCTTTCTAGCGAAGAAATTAACGCTAGAAAAACTCCAATTATTGCGCCAAAAGGCTTTATGGAAGAAGCGACCAGTGAAAATGTGATGGCAGGTTCAGCCATGATACGTCGTGCGACTTATATGTATGGAACTTTTCTACCTAAAAATGCGGAAGGATTGGTGGATACAGGTTTAGGTAAGGCTGTTGCTGTGGGAAAAATGGGCATCCTTGAGCCTACACAACTGATCACTCAACCAGAACAGAAAATGACGGTTGATGGCTTGGATTTTGTGTTTTATAACGTGCCGGGTTCAGAAGCACCAGCAGAATTAACGTTCTCTATCCCATCATTGAAACTTTATAACGGCGCAGAAATTCTATCTCATACCATGCATAATCTTTATACCCTTCGGGGTGCTAAAGTCCGTGATGCCTTAAAATGGGTGGGCTATCTAGACCAAGCAATGCAGCATGCCAAAGCATCCGATGTATTGATTGCACAGCATCATTGGCCTGTCTGGGGCAATGACAATATTCAAGATTTTATTAAAACCCAGCGAGATGTTTATAAGTTCACGCATGATCAGACGGTGAGATATATGAACTCTGGTTTTAATGGCGCTGAAATTGCCGAAAAAATTAAGCTTCCAGCGGCACTTGATCAAAAACTATATGCTCATGGCTATTATGGAACCCTAAAACATAATGTAAAAGCAGTATACCAATATTATATGGGATGGTTCGATGCCCATCCTTCCAATTTAGATCCATTACCCCCTAAAGCTGTTGCAAAAAAATATATTGAGTTAGCAGGTGGGGAGAACAATGCATTGAAAAATGCGCGGGATGCCTACGCTCAAGCTGACTATAGATGGGCTGCCGAGATTTTAAAACATATTGTGTTGAATAACCCTCAAAACCAACAAGCAAAAGACTTATTGGCGAATACTTATCGTCAATTGGGCTATGCTGCTGAGGCTTCAACTTGGCGTAATTTCTTTTTGGTGGGCGCTCAAGAGCTACAAAATAATGTACCCCTACAAAATACTTCTGATCCGAGTGATTTATTGATTCATACACCAACTGAAAGATTTCTTGAAGCTATGGCGACAAATTTAGATGTGGAAAATTTAAAAAATGAAAACCAGTGTATCAATCTGGTTTTGTCGGATACCAAAGAGCATTTTTCATTATGGGTTGAAAACTCAGTCATGCAGTTTAAGCGTTATGATGAAAGTAAAGATTTGGCATTGGATTGCCCTACATTAACCTTAACCAAGCCCTTATATCTAAAAATGATTACAGGTCAAATAGAAGGGGTAAAAGTCCTGCTTTCTAAAGACAGTAAAGTCAAAGGTAATCCACTGAAAATTGGAAAATTCTTTGCAATGTTTAAACGTCCAGATTCAATTTTCCCGATTGTGACTCGACCAAATGGCTAAGCTCAAATAAGTAAAGTCGAAACTTAAATTAATAGATCCAAAGAAATGGGTGAAATTATCAACTTGGTTCTCCCAATCTTATAACAGGAATACAAGAAATTATTTCTTGTATTCCTCTTTAAAAT
>NZ_JAZEZK010000046.1:0-2533 GCF_037028485.1 Acinetobacter sp. 102 | reverse complement strand
ACTCCCAAGGCAATAAAAATCAAAAACATTAATCCAAGTTTGAGTTCGATCATGCTGGTACCTCAAATTTGTAGCCTTTCTTATCTAAGATTTCGAATAACAACTCTTGGCAAATCTCAGCGCGTCTAATTATTTGGTTTTCACGAGTAGCATCGCGCTCCTTGTAAAACATCGTTACTCGTCTTTCAGGCTTAATATGACCGACAACATGCCAGTCAATATTCTCGTATTTCTTGATTAGATACTCAGGCGTGTCTACAAGTGTGTAGGCGATTGCCGATCTATTAAGATCACGAAGCAGCATGTATGTATCTAATTGCCACTCATATAACTTCTTATCACCAACCTTAATTTCGATTGGGAATGTCTTTTTAGAGTAAGCAGATTTAATATCAATAATGATGTCTTCATCTTGCTCATCTATATCCCATTCACCGGTGAATAAATCAGTCGTGATGCGTGTCTTATTCTTCACATAGAAATTGCCAGTCACTTGATTCAGTAGGGCAATGCTCTGATCTTCAACTGCCTTGCCTTTTTCAATTTCAGGAGTATTAAGTTCAGGTTTCCAATCTAAAAGTATTTGGCTTGCCATCTCATAAATATGAGAAAGTGCACCCTCTGGTATGGTGTCTTTGTCAGGGTAAGCCATAAGCTTACCCACACCCGATGCTCTAAACGGGATCATGTTCTAAGACCTCCGTTTGTGCTTTGATGTAATTCAATTGTTCTTCCGAAACAATGTAGTAATCAATAATCTGCTGTAGATCGACCTGTTTGTTATTGATCTTCTTGATTGCTGCTTCTGCTTGTTTGTCTGTAAGGATAGGGCGGTTGTCAGTTTGATTTTGAACAACGTCTCTAGGTGGTAATCCCATAGTGCCAGTTGAATCAAGCAGCTCATCTTCAGTATAAACACCCAAAATCACATCAGGGAAATGAAGCCGAGCAAGCTTTTTAGTTGCTAAGTAAGCAATTTGCTGTTTTGGATCGTTCACCCAGTTTGGCGAATTACGAACGGCACCCACTTGAGCAAAAGACACATCATGGATACGTGGTTCAGATTCTCCTTTAATGGTTACCCACACGCGAACACCGATGTCATGAGCCTTACATTCTTTACCATTCACTTTTGACCAATCGCCATACCATTCAAAGTTAGGACGACCAGTGATAGGAGCGCGCGCAATAATTACAGCATTTACGAGTTGTGCTTCATAACCAAGATTGCCATTCACCAAATGCGTCTTTTGAGCTACCGCAAAAGGATTCATACCCCATTGCATTGCTTGCATTGTCACTGCTAAACAGTCGCCTGAATTTCCTTGCAAGTGTTTTGGCACAGTGATTACGGCTTTACACATGAAGTCAGCGAAAGCCACCATGTTTTGCATTGCTTGAGGATCAAGAATCAATGCAGATGTTTGAGCGTTTGCTGGTAAAGCTGGTTGAGTTTCTACTAATGCATTCATCTCTTAATCCTCAGTATTTGATTGAAACGTTTGGAATTTGGTTTCGAGCAATCGCTGTGATGATTGCCTTGATTTGATATTCTTCAAGACCAACACATAGATCGATCAAAGCTTTCGATGCTGCTTGATTGATAGAGCGCATATGTTCAACATTAGCCAAACGATCTTCTTCTGCTTTACGTTCAGCTTCTTCTTTAGCTGCTTGTTCACGTTCAATGCGTTGACGCTCCATAACAGCAGCTTGTTGTGCACGTAATTCAGCTTCTTCTTTTTCAGCAATTAAGCGTGCTTCACGTTCAGCAGCTTCACGTTGTTGACGTTCTGCCAATTCAGCTTGTTCTTTTTGCTCACGTTCAAAACGTTGCTTTTCTGCCAGTGCTTTTGCTTCGGCTTCAATACGTGCCTTATCAGCAGCTTCTTTAGCGATACGCTCATCACGTTCACGTTGTTCACGCTCTAATTGTTCTTTGCGTAGACGCTCTAATTCAGCTTGTTCGGCTTCATATTTTTCACGGGCAACAAGGGAAGTGCGTAACTTTTCAAGAGTCTCAAATTTTGCAATTTTTGCTTCTTGTTCGAATTCCTCAAAAGATGAGTCGATAACTACGCTTTCAATATTTGAAATATATGCAGCGATTTGACTAGAGTGTTGCGTGAATGCTTCGTCAATGTTTTTGATTTTTTCGATTGCATCTTGATGATTCTTCACACGATCTTCTTCTGCCTTTTCCCACGCATCACGCGGTGCAATAATCTCATCACGCAATTGATCAAACTTTTTAACGATTGCAATGCGGTCATCATCAATTAATTTGATTTGAGCCTTTTGTTCAGCAACCAATTCTTTACCGCATTTCTCGATCAACGTTTTTGATTTACTTACTTTCATAGCAAGTGAACCAATCGCATCACGACCTTTTTTAGTTGTCACATCTGGAACGTGTGAGCGAACTTCTTGAGCAATATGTTCAAACAATTCATCTGTGCCACCGCGTTTAGCAAAAGCAGCCACAATCACGTTTTGATCTATAACTTGTAATTCATTAACTTGAGCATTCATT
>NZ_JAZEZK010000045.1:0-2831 GCF_037028485.1 Acinetobacter sp. 102 | reverse complement strand
AAGCTCCGGGGAGGCGGCAAATATCCTTTGATCCGGAGATTTCTGAATGGGGGAACCCACCCGCTATAAGGCGGGTATCATAAGCTGAATACATAGGCTTATGAAGCGAACGAGGGGAAGTGAAACATCTCAGTACCCTTAGGAAAAGAAATCAATTGAGATTCCCTTAGTAGCGGCGAGCGAACGGGGAGCAGCCCATTAAGTTGTGTGTGTTCTAGTGGAACGCTCTGGGAAGTGCGAACGTAGAGGGTGATATTCCCGTACACGAAAGGGCACACACAATGATGACGAGTAGGGCGAGGCACGTGAAACCTTGTCTGAATATGGGGGGACCATCCTCCAAGGCTAAATACTCCTGACTGACCGATAGTGAACCAGTACCGTGAGGGAAAGGCGAAAAGAACCCCTGTGAGGGGAGTGAAATAGATCCTGAAACCGCATGCATACAAGCAGTGGGAGCCGACTTGTTCGGTGACTGCGTACCTTTTGTATAATGGGTCAGCGACTTATATTCAGTAGCAAGGTTAACCGAATAGGGGAGCCGTAGAGAAATCGAGTCTTAATAGGGCGTTTAGTTGCTGGGTATAGACCCGAAACCAGGCGATCTATCCATGAGCAGGTTGAAGGTTGGGTAACACTAACTGGAGGACCGAACCCACTGTCGTTGAAAAGCCAGGGGATGACTTGTGGATAGGGGTGAAAGGCTAATCAAGCCTGGTGATAGCTGGTTCTCCCCGAAAGCTATTTAGGTAGCGCCTCGGACGAATACCATTGGGGGTAGAGCACTGTTTCGGCTAGGGGGTCATCCCGACTTACCAAACCGATGCAAACTCCGAATACCAATGAGTACTATCCGGGAGACAGACTGCGGGTGCTAACGTCCGTAGTCAAGAGGAAAACAATCCAGACCGCCAGCTAAGGCCCCAAAATCATAGTTAAGTGGGAAACGATGTGGGAAGGCATAGACAGCTAGGAGGTTGGCTTAGAAGCAGCCACCCTTTAAAGAAAGCGTAATAGCTCACTAGTCGAGTCGGCCTGCGCGGAAGATGTAACGGGGCTAAAACTATGTGCCGAAGCTGCGGATTTGACTTTAAGTCAAGTGGTAGGGGAGCGTTCTGTAAGCCGATGAAGGTGTATTGAGAAGTATGCTGGAGGTATCAGAAGTGCGAATGCTGACGTGAGTAACGACAAAACGGGTGAAAAACCCGTTCGCTGAAAGACCAAGGGTTCCAGTCCAACGTTAATCGGGGCTGGGTGAGTCGACCCCTAAGGCGAGGCCGAGAGGCGTAGTCGATGGGAAATTGGTTAATATTCCAATACTTCTGTGTAATGCGATGAGAGGACGGAGAAGGTTAAGTCAGCCTGGCGTTGGTTGTCCAGGTGGAAGGTTGTAGGCATGTATCTTAGGCAAATCCGGGGTACTCTATGCTGAGAACTGATAGCAAGCTGTACTTGTACAGTGAAGTGGCTGATACCATGCTTCCAGGAAAAGTCTCTAAGCTTCAGTTACACAGGAATCGTACCCGAAACCGACACAGGTGGTCAGGTCGAGTAGACCAAAGCGCTTGAGAGAACTCTGCTGAAGGAACTAGGCAAAATGGTACCGTAACTTCGGGAGAAGGTACGCTGCTGACGGTGATGGGACTTGCTCCCTGAGCTATTGGCAGCCACAGAAACCAGGCCGCTGCAACTGTTTATTAAAAACATAGCACTCTGCAAACACGAAAGTGGACGTATAGGGTGTGATGCCTGCCCGGTGCTGGAAGGTTAATTGATGGGGTTAGCGTAAGCGAAGCTCTTGATCGAAGCCCCAGTAAACGGCGGCCGTAACTATAACGGTCCTAAGGTAGCGAAATTCCTTGTCGGGTAAGTTCCGACCTGCACGAATGGCATAATGATGGCGGCGCTGTCTCCAGCAGAGGCTCAGTGAAATCGAAATCGCTGTGAAGATGCAGTGTACCCGCGGCTAGACGGAAAGACCCCGTGAACCTTTACTGCAGCTTGACATTGAACTTTGACCTTACTTGTGTAGGATAGGTGGGAGGCTTTGAAGTTAGAACGCTAGTTCTAATGGAGCCGTCCTTGAAATACCACCCTGGTAATGTTGAGGTTCTAACTCTGCCCCGTAATCCGGGGCGAGGACCATGTCTGGTGGGTAGTTTGACTGGGGCGGTCTCCTCCTAAAGAGTAACGGAGGAGTACGAAGGTGCGCTCAGCGTGGTCGGAAATCACGCGTAGAGTATAAAGGCAAAAGCGCGCTTAACTGCGAGACCCACAAGTCGAGCAGGTACGAAAGTAGGTCTTAGTGATCCGGTGGTTCTGTATGGAAGGGCCATCGCTCAACGGATAAAAGGTACTCTGGGGATAACAGGCTGATACCGCCCAAGAGTTCATATCGACGGCGGTGTTTGGCACCTCGATGTCGGCTCATCTCATCCTGGGGCTGAAGCAGGTCCCAAGGGTATGGCTGTTCGCCATTTAAAGAGGTACGCGAGCTGGGTTTAGAACGTCGTGAGACAGTTCGGTCCCTATCTACCGTGGGCGCTGGAAATTTGAGAGGATCTGCTCCTAGTACGAGAGGACCAGAGTGGACGAACCTCTGGTGTACCGGTTGTGACGCCAGTCGCATCGCCGGGTAGCTATGTTCGGAAGGGATAACCGCTGAAAGCATCTAAGCGGGAAGCCTACCTCAAGATAAGATTTCCCTAGGAATTTATTCCTCTAAAGAGCCGTTCGAGACTAGGACGTTGATAGGTTGGGTGTGGAAGCACGGTGACGTGTGAAGCTGACCAATACTAATTGCTCGTGAGGCTTGACTATACAACACCCAA
>NZ_JAZEZK010000044.1:0-3661 GCF_037028485.1 Acinetobacter sp. 102 | reverse complement strand
TATTGGTTCTATAAAGTCGGTTCAACTTTGACTGAGCATGCAGACATTAAAACTTTATGGCATAGAGAAGATTATGAGCAAATGCTTGAAAAGCTCAATACAGATTCAACTTTGCAAGCCAATGTTTTAGAAAGAGATCGTGTAAATGGATAATAATTCAACTAAAAAACTTCCCCCTTATTTACAGAATGCACAAAACAATCAAGCAAATAAAACTGTTTCTTGGGGGCAGAATCTTAAAAAATACGATTTAGCCAAGATTGAACAAAAGAAAGCTGAATTACCTGCCAATCAATCTAAAGGCGCACCCAAAGCAATTGCAGTAAAACAGCTTTCTTCAGAAGGGGTAAATGAGCAAAAAAAGGATTGCCCATTTTGTCATGCAGAAGATGATAGTTTTTTTCTATTTCCGACACGCTATGCTATCGCTAAGAAAGCAGATACCCAAGCGGTTTCTCTACCTGCGCACTTGAATAGTTATGTAGGTGATAAGACCATTGCTTATTCGAAGTACACATTAAAATATTTAAATACAGGTTATTTATATGCCTTTGTTGAGTATGAGAATGGAGCAACCCGATGGTTGGGATATCGTGTCAATGAAGAAGGATTTCTAGCAAAGCTCAAGAATATTTTTGACCCGAATTGTGCACCGACGCCATATGGTTGTACCAATGAAAAACACTTTGCAAATAGCTCAATGATTTGTCTTGCGCCTTTTCAGAAGTCAAAGGCAAAAACAGCCTATCTTCTATTTTCAAAGGGATTTCTTACACAAGCAAGATTAAAACTCTACCAAGCAAATCGAGTTAGTTATGCCAATGAAAAAAAATGGCAGAAGATTAATTTAAATGCTTGGCGTGGAGGGCAAAAATCAAACTTTTGTTATAACCAGCAAATTTTTGATCGTCATGTTCCTACACCTAATTTTGCGAAATTTGGTAAGGCTAATCAAACTAGAAAGCAAAAAATTTCAGGTAAATTTGCCCAGTTTCCAAAAGCGGTATGTGGCGTTGCTATTTATGATGCTTTGGGAATTGCAATTGATTTAAATGAAAGAAGAAATGATCAATTTATTGAATTAACAAAATTCATGAATACCTATAAAGATGGTATTAGTAATCAGCAGCGATTTAATAGCATTCCTTTAATTGAATCGATTGAAGAAGGCTTAAAAAGAAAAGCCTTACAAAGTGCAAAAAAATGGGCAGAACACACTAAAAATGTTGATATGAAATCAATTGATGCCCAATTGAACCAACCTTATAGCGAACGTAATTTTCAAATGCATCAACAGAACCTTGAGCAGATGAAAAGAAAAAATCCTGAGCAGTACAAGTTTACCGAAAAAGCGCGTAAGGCTTATTTTGCGCAATATGGTATGACCCCACCAAGCTCTGCCAAACAGGCATATGAACAGCAAAAGGAAATCGCTCAACAGAAGGCAAAAGCACTGGAAAAGGCAAAGATTGAAAGCAATACCGCTTTTGCAATGAATCAGTGGGAGAATAAATATAAGCCTTTAGTCAAATATGATGAGATGCAGACATTTAAATCAAATGTTGCTACAAAGACTAAAAGTGGAATGGACAACGCAAATGTGGTAGGTGCTGATCATTTGATTTGGTTGAAATCGTCTCAATTAGTACAAGAGTTACACGCCTTTGATCCAGAAGATAAAATAAGTGGCTTTGTTTTTTATGAATACATGATGCAGGCCGTTGCTGGTACAGGCGTAACAAAGGCAGGCGCGACTCAGATGGATGGTTGGATTACCAAGCGTAAAGTCGAGTCTGATAATGTGTTTATGCGAGCGGTTCTTTATAACCAGAAATCTGCTATTGATTATTATAATGATGGCACACAAAGCTTCTTTGCATCGGTTGTAAATTATACCGACTGGACAACAGGCCAGAGTACCTATAAGCAGTTGATTGTTACTATTGCTGCCTTAGATGCTGCATGGGATGAATGGGCATCTAATAATGCCAACAAGCATTATATGCCCGATTTTGATAAGACTTTTGTGGGCCGTATAGGGCGTTGGAGCGCAGAGTTTATTCGTGTAGCAGCACAAAAAGCCAGAAGTACCAGTCTCGATCGTTTAATTGCCACACAAATTTGCTGCTTTTTATATGCTCGTACAGGTGTCTTTAGTAAAGGTGTAAATTTACATTCACTGATGTTGTTTGCAACTCCGGGACTAGATCCGCAGCGGCGAGATCCAAAGGTCAGCAATGCAACTTTAGATTCAATTTTAAATGACAGCAAAAACAAAGGTACTGCACGGGTTGCATCTTTTGTCATGGTGTTAGAAGCAATTAATTTAATGTTCCAATTAAATAAAACTATAGATTCTCAGCAGCAGTTGCAAATTTTAGGAGGAGCATGTGGCTTAATCACCGCCAGTTTGGAATTGGTTGGTGTTATTACAGTAACAACCAAAACTGCTACACATAACTTAATTAAATTCGCCGCAAATAGTTTTGCAATAGCTGGTAGTGCATTCTTTTCATTATACGATCTTAGAGCAGCAATGAGCAGTAATGATAGTTTCCTCGCGGTTGTTTATTTTGTTCGTGGTGGTGTGTATTTTGGTTTAGCTTTAAGCTATACGAAAATCTCCATTGATTTTCTACAAAGTGCAGGGAATGCGTTAAAAAGACCAGCTCTGATTAGTTTTTCTAAATTATTAGTTAAATCAAATTTTTACCTAATGATTACACGTATAGGTTCTGTTGTTTGGTTGGCTAGATTTAATATCATTATTCTAGGGCTAACAGCAGTTGAAATTATTTATAAAGTTTATTTTGCAGATAATGCACTTGAAGATTGGTGTAAAAAATCAGCCTTTGGTATTAATGTAGTGAATTTTGAGAATGAAGCAAAAGAGCTTGAGGTTTTTAATCAAGCATTTGTAGAGGTCGTTGGAGTGTAAATATGAAAGTAAAATATGGGACAATTAAAAAACTCCAATTTGTTGATGCAATTGTTGGTGAGTTACCAAAGCTGAGATCTCATGCAACAGCGATGGCTTTAGTATCGATGTTTGCAGAATCTGGAGGGATGGGGGCAGCAGCAACTTTAGCTGGGGTAAATGGGTTTCCAGGTTACTATATTCATTTCTATATTGATGATGTTGAGTTTTATGCAGCCTTTACAGGTCTATTTTTCAAAGAAGGAGAAGATATCTTTGTGGTTTATGATGAAGAAATAAAACAAAACTTTAATGTTTTAGCAGTTATGAATAAAAACACTAAACTATTAGGAATGGTAGCACCTTTTGGGCATACAGTAGAAATATCTGACAAGACTCATAATCGTAATGCATTATATCTGTTTTTAGGAATTAATATTTTTACAACTTTGGTTTTATTCTTTTTTGAATTTAAAATGTTTTTATTTCTTTCTGGATTGATAGGGTCATTTATAATAGTTTTTTCTATAGGTTATAGCGTTAAGAAACAATTTAGAGGGTATGCAGAGGAATCAGAACGAATTTATAAAATATTAGGTATTAGTGATATTAATGCTTTAAATGTAGAAATTAATAAGAATCATCTGAAGCCATACGAAGATAAAGAAACTAATCGTATCTATGATGATGTTCATAATTATACTGAATTTTTAAACTATGATCCTCAACCACTAGTAGATGTAG
>NZ_JAZEZK010000043.1:0-4008 GCF_037028485.1 Acinetobacter sp. 102 | reverse complement strand
CTTTCTACAAGGAGAAGATACAGATATTAATGCAGTTCAGGAAATTCACCAAGCACTTAAAGATAAGCGAGAAATTCAAACTATCTTAAAAAACTATAGGAAAGATGGCACCTGGTTCTGGAATCAACTTACTCTTAGCCCTGTATGGAATCAAAATAATGAATGTACTCATTTTATTGGAACCCAGCAAGATGTAACCCAGAAACGTATAGATGAAGAATATATAAATTATCAGCGTACTCATGACAGCCTTACTGAATTAGTTAACCGTCAGGTTTTTGAAGAGTTATTGGACCTTGCCTTTTACAAAAAGGGTGGAATGAACAATACATTAGCGGTTTTATATATTGATTTGGATGACTTCCGTAATATAAATAAAGATCTCGGATATGCTGAAGGGGATCAATTAATTAAGCTGGTCAGTCAGCGTCTACGGACTATTTTACAAGAAGATGATGTTTTATCACGTTTTGCCGCTGATGGCTTTGCTCTATTATTAAACAAAGAATATACTCAGGAAAAAGTAACCCAAACAGTAGAAGGCGTCTTAAAAATTTTAGCTTTACCTTTTAATATAAAAGGGCATCATATTCGTCTGAGCGCAAGTATTGGTATTGCGACTGATACAGAGGAAGTCGAAAATTTTAGGGAGTTATTGCATCATGCAATTCATGCAATGCATGAAGCCAAAAATGAAGGACGTAACATTTGGCACTGGTATACAAGTGGCAGAAATACGGTTCACAAAGTGAATGACATCCAGTTACGCCATGAACTCATTATGGCCTTGGAAGATGAGCAATTTAAATTATTTTATCAACCTATCGTTGATAGTTTAACTAATAAAATTGTAGGCGTTGAAGCACTTATTCGATGGTTCCATCCTGAGCGTGGTTTAATTTCTCCATTGTCTTTCATACCTTTAGCCGAACGTACTGGACAAATTTCAGCGATAGGAAATTGGGTATTAAATCAGGCATGCAAAGATATTACTGAGATTAATAAGAATAGACCAGATCAACTTAGGGTGGCTGTAAATATATCTCCTATACAATTTAAACGTACTAATTTTTTGGCTGAGTTAAGAAATACCCTACTAACAAATAACTTTGATGCTAAGTTATTGAAGATAGAAGTGACAGAAGGGATGTTACTGATGGGTATTGAAAGATCGGTTGAAATTTTAAAAGCTATACGAGCACTTGGAATCAAAGTAGCAATCGATGATTTTGGTACGGGCTATTCCAGCCTGAGTTACCTCCGTCAACTGCCTATTGATCAAATTAAGTTAGATCGTAGTTTTATTCAGCATTTGCCAGAACATAAAAGTGATGCGGCAATTGTTATAGCAATTACTCAAATGGCAAAAACATTAATCTTAGAAGTCGTGGCTGAAGGTGTAGAAACAGAAGAACAAGCTAAGTTTTTAACAGAGAGCAAATGTAATTACTTGCAAGGCTATTATTTTGCTAAGCCCGTTTCTATAGAAGATTTAAAAGTTATTTTAGATGGCTTTATTGCATAAATACCTGAAAGGATGAGTTCCCCTCTAAATGGCCTACCTTAAATAAAAACGTCTCTGACAAACCCAGTACGGTTCAGAGATGGATCCGTAAATTTGAACAACTCCTATAAGTGATATTCTGCTCCTCAAATGATGTTATAAACATCAATATATGGAGTATTTTATGGCACGTAGACCAAGAAGAAATCATTCAAATGATTTTAAAGCTAAGGTAGCACTTGCTGCGATTAAAGCAGAAAAAACACTTGCTGAATTGAGTGCTGAATTTGATGTTCATCAAAACCAAATTATTGACTGGAAAAATCAATTGATCTCAGCTTCCTCGCAAGCTTTCGATCAATCAAAAGCTCCATCAGAACCCCCCATTGATCTTAAAAAGTTACATGCAAAAATCGGTGAGCAGGCATTAGAAATTGATTTTTTAGAAGGTGTGTTGAAGAAACTGGGCCGCTTCAACCACAAAAGTTAATCGACGACTCACTTCAGATTTCAGTATCTAAGCAAGCTAAGCTGCTGAAAGTCTCCCGTGGTTGTTATTATTATCGCCCAAAACCTGTTAGCTCATCAGATCTGAAGCTGATGCGATGTATTGATGAATTACATATGCAATATCCTTTTGCAGGCAGTCGTATGATGCGTGATTTGTTGAATCGTCAAGGGCATCATATAGGACGACGTCATACACGTACTTTAATGAAGAAAATGGGTATTCAGGCGTTATATTGCAAACCAAATTTAAGCCAGGCTAATCAAGCTCACCGTAAATATCCATATCTGCTCAAAGGGTTGGCTATTCAGCGCAGTAATCAAGTGTGGTCTACGGATATAACGTATATCCCTATGGCAAAAGGCTTTGTTTATTTATGTGCTGTGATTGATTGGCATAGCCGCAAGGTACTTGCGCATAGGGTATCGATTAGTATGGAGGTGGATTTTTGTATTTCGGTTTTAAATGAAGCGATTGAAAAATATGGATCACCTGAAATATTGAATACAGACCAAGGCAGTCAGTTCACCAGTGATGCATTTATTGATGTATTGAAATCAAATGGCATTCAAATCAGTATGGATGGTAAAGGTCGATGGGTAGATAATGTGATGGTTGAACGATTATGGCGGAGCGTTAAATATGAAGAGGTGTATCTCAAAAGCTTATAGCAGTGTCACAGATGCGAAAAAGCAATTAAGTGCATATTTTGAGTTTTATAATTTGAAACGACCTCATTCGAGTCTAGACAAAATGACACCAAATGAGTTTTACTATGATCAGCTACCCCAACAAAACAAGGTGGCTTAACTAGAGCGGAATATCACTTATAAATACGCTTTTAGTTGTTCAAACAAGTGGGACCACCTCTGTTCACACGATGAGAATTAAAGTTTCAATCGGTCCTATTTAATGGCATTTTGCCACTTTTTGGGTTTAATCCTAATCAAAATAGCGAATAATTATGATCCCTTCTTATGAAAACTTTAAAGATTTTAAAGATGCTGGTGAAAAAATTTTAGAGTATTTACATAATCACTTAGGCTTTGCTTTATGGATGATTACTCGTACTGAAAGTAATGATTGGATAGTTTTGCAAGCTAAAGATCATGGATATGGAGTACAGGCAGGACAGGTCTTCAATTGGGCTGACTCATACTGCTCTAAAATGGTATTAGATAAAGGGCCACGTATAGCACCGGATTCGAAAAAGATTCCACTGTATGTAGAAGCAGGCATCAACAAACTGCTCGATATAAACGCCTATATTGGGCAACCTTTATTAAATGAGGATGGTTCTCTTTTCGGCACATTATGTGCTATTGATCCATCAGTACAGCCTCAAAGTATAGAACAATATAGTGATCTATTAGAGCTATTCAGTTTATTACTTAGTCGAATCTTACAAAATGAACTTAAAATTAATGAACAAAAAAGAGTTAGTGAAAAGCTTGAAATGGATTCATTAACCGATCATTTAACGGGTGTTTTTAATCGTCGTGCTTGGGATACATTTTTGGATTTAGAGGAAGATCGATGCAAAACCTACGGACATCCAGCCACAGTGATTATTATAGATTTAAATGACTTAAAAACTATAAACGATAAATTTGGCCATTCGGCTGGAGACCAAATGATTCAAAAAACGGCCCAAATCTTAAAGAAAAATGTACGCTCCAATGATTTAGTCGCGCGTTTAGGAGGAGATGAGTTTGGCATTCTAAATATTGAAACGACTTTAGAAAATACTCAGAAATTGGTGAATCGGCTTTTAAAGTCCTTACAAAATGCTGGAATTAATGCTGCTGTTGGTGTTGCGGCACGTGAACCAAGTAAAAATTTACGAATGGCAGTAATTGAAGCAGATGAAAAAATGTATCGGCATAAAGTCAAATTAAAGTCATCATTTGATTGATCCATATGAACAGGATGTTTGAATAGCCACCAAAATTCTAGGGCACTGTTGCAAATAGAGATTTGAGTCGATGATGTTCCT
>NZ_JAZEZK010000042.1:0-4195 GCF_037028485.1 Acinetobacter sp. 102 | reverse complement strand
TGACTTTACAGGACGAAAAAAAGAAATCACTGAGCTTATTGACTGGTTTAATGATCCAGAAGACTCAAAACGATGTCTTGTATATGGTGATGGTGGCATTGGAAAAACAACTCTCATTTTAGAATTTATGCATCGTGTCCTTGAAGGTTCTATTGAGGTCGAATGGAAACCCAGTGTTATTACTTTTTACACAGCAAAAAAGACTCGTTGGGGAATACATGGTTTAGAATCACTTACGAACAACAATCTAGGCGTTGCAGATGTCGCTTTACATATAGCACAACTATTAGAAGTCAAACTTGACAATAGTTGGTATCAAAAAGATGCAGAAACTATTATTCAAAAATTAAAAGGCTTACTTGAAAAAGAGAAGATTAAAAAAAATGAGCATCTCATTATTTTAGATAATACAGAAACTATGGCTGAAAATGATGATGATATTATTAATCTAGGTAAGCAAATACACTTACTTTCCCGTTATGCTGGAAGAGTAATTCTTACTTCTCGTCGTACAGAAAGACTTGAAGCAAGACCAATTGAAACAACTAAATGGTCCGATGAAGAAGGTATAGAATATATTCAAAAAAGAGGAGATATATTAAATATTGATGCAATAAAGAAGGCTGGCATACCTACTTTAAAAAAAATCACTAGAGAACTCAACAATAAACCATTGATTTTGAATGTTTTCATTCAATTTGCAAATGAACTACAAAGCTCACTTAATAGCGCATTAGATAAAGTGAAAAGATTACAGGAAAAAGACTTAGGGATGTTCTTGTTTTCTGATGTTTGGGAAAGATTTAATGAAAAAGAAAAGCGCTTTTTACTTCTCTTAACCTATTTTGGTCCTGATCATGATCAATATTTTATGCAATTAGCTTCTGATAAAGCTAATTTAACTTTTTCTTTAGCTCAGAGCACATTAGAAGGTAGTAAAGGGATTTGTCAACTTAGTAGTATTGATGGCCAACTTCAAATTACTTTCAACAATGATTTTATGAAATTTTGTAAAGATAGAACTGTAAATTTTGATGATCAAACACATCCTCTTCAAAAAGATCTAGAATCAATCCAAAAAAGATATATAGAGTTTTTAAAACATATTGAAGTAGAAATATCAGATAATGATCAAAAAGCTTATTTAAGTAGGTTTGCACGGGCAGCTAGAAAATTCTTTAATGAGGGTAATAAAGATCAAGCAATTGCATACTATGAATTAGCGATAGATGAGGATCCAACAAATATTTGGTTATTAGAGAAGTATTCAAATACTCTATTTATTTATAAAGATTTTCCACAAGCTTTAGAAAAAATCAATAAAGCTACTAATATTGACCCTAATCACTCAGAACTCCAATTTACTAAAGGTAAAATATTAGCCAGAATTAAAAATAAAACCAAAGAATCTATAACATGCTTAGATTTAGCTCATAAACTCGGGAAATCTATGCACCTATGTGAGTTACAAAAAACATATGCTTATTTTGCAGATGGAGATATAGAGCACGCAACCATATCATTAAATATTGCTAAGAATAATATCCCTAACGATTCTTATTACCAAAAGTGCAAGATAGAAATTGAACGCTTAGAACGCAAAATAAATCAATATATATTACCTCTATAGAAAATGTTACTTTAGATGTATTTATAGAAAGTATTTTCATTACCTATAAGCACATTAACGAGGGTCAATAAATTTAACTTTTTTAATAATCAATGAGGCAGTATGTTTTATATATTTCTTGATACGTGTGTTTTTTTAGATATTTCTACTAAGAAACAAGAATTACCACTAGTTTCTGCATTGGAAGATCTTGTTCGTACTAAAGTAGCGAAGTTAGTCGTAATTGACTTAGTAGCTCAAGAATATGAAAGAAACAAAGAAGAGGTCGCAAACAAAACAGCAAAACGATTATCTCAAGAATTTAAACAAGTCAAAACAGTTGTAAGTGAGTTTGCAAAAAAAAATAAAGCTCAAACCATTGAAGTACTAAACGATATAAATGCAAGACTTCCTCTTTTGACTGATGCTAACTATGCAACCATTAACAGAGTTGAGAAACTAATTGAATCAGCGGAAAAAATAAGTATTAGCGAGCGCTCAAAGATTGCAGCCATTCAACGAGGCTTAGATAAAAAAGCTCCATTCCATATCAGTAAAAACTCTGTAGCTGATGCTGTAATTATTGAGCAATTTTATGAATTTTCATTAAGTGTCAATACGGCAGATAGTTGTTTTTTCATAACACATAATCATAACGACTTTTCTGCCAAAGACCATCGAAAGCCTCATACTGATTTTGAAAATATTTTCAATGGTAATACTTGTTATTTTAATAACTTAGCATCCGCAATCAACCTGATTGATAATAATTACTTAGCTGAAATAGAGTTTGAACATGACTTTACAGAAGAAACTCGTGGTTTAAGAGAAATTCTCGATGTATTAGACGAGCTAGTAGATAAAATTTGGTATAACCGTCATCAAAATCTAATCTGGAAGATAAATGAAGGTGAGATAGAAATTGTTCCTAAAGGTACGAAACACTATGGTAATCATTTTATTCATGAAGATATTCTTGAAGGTGCAATCAAATCTGCCAAACAAGTTAAAGAGACATATGAAGATGTTGGCCCTTGGAATGACTTTGAATGGGGTATGATTAACGGTAAATTGTCAGCTCTACGTTGGGTATTAGGTGACGAATGGGATATGTTAGATACCTAAGATAACAATTGATATCATTTTTAATTAAATATTATATTTTTCAATACCTTAAATATGATGATTTACTAAGAAATATGAATAAAGATAGTTAGAACAGGATATTCCCCTTTCTCAAACCAACCGTACTACAGATTTAATTATCTAATCGTATAGTTCTCAAAACCACTAAATCAAGTAGAGCCATTTCAATTTATCTTCTTAAGATTGCAAAACAATAAAATACAATATATGGTATTAAAATTCAAACAACTACCACTATATATAGTTGTTATTAAAAATAGAAACATTTTAGGAATAATTTGTAGAAAAATTTGCATACTCTTTACTGTTCAGTTATTATTCATTTAACTTGATCTGTAAGTCAATGATCTTGGAGGTGAATATGACTCATTTCAATCCTGATATGCTTAGTATTGCACGAAACTTTCGTGGCCTTAGTCAAACTGAACTAATTGCTGGAATGGGACAGTCTATTACTCAGGCTTCATTATCTAAAATTGAAAGTGGGGACTTAAAACCCTCCGATGAAGTTATCCAAAATCTATCTAATGCCCTACATTTCCCTATACGATTTTTTGAACATATTGAAAAGCTAAATGCACTGCCGATTAGTTTGCATGCATACAGAAAAAAAAGCTCTACCACAGCTAAAGCATTGAGCCGTATGAATGCTGAAATGATGTTAAAAATGGGCCATGTACAAACATTAGAATTGTTCACAAATGTGCCAAAAAGAAAAAACTCCTTACCAACTTTTAAAATTGGCCTAGATGTAAACACTCCTCAAGAAGCGGCTAAAAAGCTTAGATCATTGTGGGCGTTAGGAAGTGAACCTCTTGAAAACCTAACTGCCACTGTGGAAGATGCAGGGGTTTTAGTCTTTTTATGCGACTTTAAAGATAACAATGTTGATGGTGTATCCTTAAAAATGCATGGTGTGTCTCCATGCGTATTTCTAAATGCAAATCAGCCAAATGACAGAATACGCTTCACATTAGCACATGAACTTGGGCATTTGGTCCTCCATGAAGAACCATCTGAATTCATGGAAAAAGAAGCAAATGACTTTGCTGCCGAATTCTTAATGCCAGAAGAAAAAATTATTGATCAATTAGGTTCAACCAATTTAGCTCATTATCTAAGACTTAAAAAGGAATGGAAAACCTCAATGGCGGCCTTAATCTATAGGGCGTCAGAGTTAGGAACTATAACTTCAAGTCAAAGTGCCAATTTATGGCGGCAAATGGCTATGCGTGGTTATCGTAAAGTTGAACCAAATGAATTGGATCGAGAAGCGACATATAGAGTAGCTTCAATGCTCTTTGACTATGCAATAGATGCGAAAAAAACATCAACATCTGTCATTAGTGAGCTATCTCAATTATTTGACTTATATGAAGATGACTTTAAAAAACTATATTATTTTGACCTAGATTCAATGGAGACTATTGAAATGGTTTT
>NZ_JAZEZK010000041.1:0-4492 GCF_037028485.1 Acinetobacter sp. 102 | reverse complement strand
TGATTGGTAGTTTTGCCAATACTGGTATTACAGGTATGGTGGACCCCACGTATATTAATATATTGGTTAATACTCCGACGGGGTATATATACGTTCTTCGTTCTATTAGTTTTGCTCTTTTACTTCTTCTCATGGTGGTTAAACTTAACAGGAACAAAGGTCAGTTTTCTATAATTGAAAGTTCAATATTTTGTATTTTACTTATCCCGATTATTTTTAGTTTTTCCCAGCTCGGACATGTCGCTAATTTAACCTTACTTGCTCAAATTTTATTATCAATCCATATTCTAGTTATGTCGTTATGGATGGGGTCTTTATATCCGTTATGGAAAACCAGCCGGGAAATAAGTGGTTTACCTTTAAAAGATCGCATGCATGTATTTGGACGTATTGCTGCTTTCATTGTTGGGATATTAATCGCCTGTGGCGCTAGTGTAGCTCTTCTTTTAATTAAAGATTTTAATACCTTAATCAATACTGCATATGGCTATGGTTTCATGGTTAAAATGTTTTTTGTTATAAGTATTCTACTTTTAGCTGCCTTCAACAAATGGTATTTCACCCCGCGTCTTCAACATCCTAAATTCGCTAAACACCTTAGTCATGCCATTTTATTTGAGATGTTATTAGGTCTATCAATTCTATTAACAACAGGCTATATAACCACTGTCGTGGGTATTGAATAAGAGAATTTCAAAATAAGGGAATTGAGGAAATTTAACATTACTGCATTTATCTTTTGTAGCTGAGCAATAAAGTTTCTACTGGACTGTCAACTTACGACAATCAGAACAGTAAAATCGCATCATGAGGCATTATACATAAAGGTAGTCACTGGTTTTTTAGCTTATCTTCAACCCATAACGGTCTCATCTATTCAGTTCACTACCATTGATTGAAATAACTAATCTTATAAATTTCAGAGTGATCGTAGATGACAAAAATGTCATTTTAAAGTCACATTAATGTTGGTTAAGTACTTTTACTGTAGTCATTAGAACACTCTTCTTTGGAATACTCTGAAGAAAACTGTAAGGTTGTAAACAGACCAAGTTACAGCGAGTAACTGATTCAGAAAAAGGCTGGTTGTATGGTGAAAGTTTAGAGTTACTGTTCTAATGTTTTAAACAAATGTTTTGTTAAAAAGGAGCAACATATGAAATTTCACATCGCTAATATGACTTGTGGTGGTTGTGCACGCGGCATTACTACCGCAATTAAAGAGCTCGACTCGAATGCCTCACTCGATATTGATTTACAAAACCGTATTGTTGAAATCAACACAACGGTGAGTCAGGATCAAGTCATTGCCACTCTCAGTGAGCGTGGATTTACAGCTGATCCTGCTTAATCTCTGTTAGAGTAACAGTGGGAATTCCTTACCACTTTTACTCTCTCTTATTTTCCTCATCGTACAGATAAAACCTGTACTTGCTTGAAATAAAAGTAATCCCTGAATTCCCCCTAATCTTGGTTCGAGCTGATCTTCGCATATAGAACTCAGCATATCTAAATGATAGAGATCGTATATGAGTACCGAAATGACTGATACGCCACACTACAGTGAAACATTAGAGATTGAGGGGCTGACATGTGCTTCTTGTGTAGGCCGTGTGGAAAAAGCTTTAAAATCTGTTGAAGGTGTTGAATCGGCTCATGTAAATCTGGCTACCGAAAAAGCAGTCATTTATGCGCATCAACCACTTGATCGCGCTACTTTAATTAAAGCCGTAGAAAAAGCAGGCTACGAAGTGGAAGCGCTGCAACCAATAGAGCTTACGATTGAGGGTATGTCATGTGCTTCTTGTGTAGGTCGAGTAGAAAAAGCCTTAAAATCTGTTGAGGGTGTGGAATCAGCACATGTAAATCTGGCTACTGAAAAAGCGACTATTCAGGCAAGCTCATCTGTCACTCGTGACTCGTTAATTCAGGCTGTCACCAAAGCAGGGTTTGAAGCAAAGTCAGTTCATCAAACTACGGAAAGCTTTCAAGATAAAAAAAATATTGAATTAGAAAAACTTAAAAAAGATTTAATTTTGTCAGTCTTATTGACTCTACCCGTTTTTATTTTAGAAATGGGATCACACCTGATTCCCGCCTTTCATACGTTTATGATGGATAACATTGGCCAACAAAATAGCTGGTTAATGCAATTTTTCTTGACCACAGTAGCATTAATTTTTCCAGGCCGACGCTTCTTCAAAAAGGGCATCCCAAGTTTATTCCGCTTAGCACCAGACATGAATTCCTTGGTGGCTGTAGGAACATTGGCTGCTTATCTTTATTCAGTGGTTGCTACTTTCTTTCCAAGTGTCCTGCCACAAGGCACGGTCAATGTTTATTATGAAGCTGCAGCGGTTATTATCACTTTAATTCTATTAGGTAGATTTTTTGAAGCCAAGGCAAAAGGCCGAACGTCTTTAGCAATTCAACATCTAGTTGGAATGCAGCCTAAAGTTGCCAGAATACAGCTCAATAATCAGGTGATAGAAGTTCCGATTGCCGAAGTTCAAACAGGAACGATTGTAGAGATTAGACCAGGTGAGCGTATCCCTGTCGATGGTGAAGTTATTCACGGCCAAAGTTTTATTGATGAATCCATGATTACTGGCGAGCCTATGCCCGTTGAAAAAACGATAGGCTCTACTGTGGTAGGAGGAACAATTAACCAAAGTGGCAGCTTAAATATCAAAGCCACCTCTGTTGGTAGTTCATCAGTGCTTTCTCAAATCATCCGAATGGTTGAACAGGCACAGGGTTCCAAGCTGCCTATTCAGGCATTGGTTGATAAAATTACCATGTGGTTTGTACCTGTAGTAATGGGTCTCTCTCTTTTAACTTTTATTACTTGGTTTATCTTCGGCCCTGAGCCCGCCCTAACGTTTAGCTTAGTTAATGCAGTTGCGGTACTCATTATTGCATGTCCTTGTGCAATGGGACTTGCAACGCCTACATCAATCATGGTGGGAACTGGGCGTGGTGCTGAAATGGGTGTTTTATTCCGTAAAGGGGAAGCTTTGCAGCTGCTCAAAGAAACTAAAGTGGTTGCTGTTGATAAAACAGGGACCCTGACTGAAGGGAAACCAATTTTAACCGATCTGCATGTCTTAGAAGGGTTTGAATACAATGCCGTACTTTCACTTATGGCAGCCGTTGAATCAAAGTCTGAGCATCCTATTGCTCGAGCAATTGTACAAGCCGCTATAGATAAGGAATTAATCCTGTCTCCTGTTGCTGATTTCAAGTCAGTCACGGGCTATGGAATAGAAGCAACGGTGTCTGAACATTTGGTTCATATTGGTGCAGATCGATATATGGAAAAACTAGGTTTGAATCCTAATGTTTTTTCTCAATTTTCGGATCGTTTGGGAGAAGAAGGAAAAACCCCTCTCTATGTTGCGATTGACCAGAAACTTGCTGCCATTATTGCTGTAGCAGATCCAATTAAAGAATCAACATTTGCTGCAATTGAAGCGTTACATCAGTTAGGTTTAAAGGTTGCCATGATTACAGGTGATAACCGTCATACAGCTCAAGCGATTGCAAAAAAACTAGGTATTGATGAGGTTATTGCAGAAGTCTTACCTGAAGGTAAAATAGAGGCCGTTAAAAAATTAAAAAATCAATATGGTAAACTCGCATATGTTGGAGATGGCATTAATGATGCCCCTGCACTTGCAGAAGCAGATATTGGTTTAGCAATAGGTACAGGTACAGACGTAGCTATTGAAGCTGCTGATGTGGTTTTGATGTCTGGCAACCTGAAAGGAGTGCCAAATGCTATCGCTTTAAGCAAAGCGACTATAACCAATATTCGTGAAAATTTATTTTGGGCATTTGTTTACAATGCAGCTCTGATTCCTATTGCAGCAGGTGTACTTTATCCGCAATTTGGACTGCTACTTTCTCCTGTATTTGCTGCTGGTGCAATGGCTCTCTCGTCAATATTTGTACTAGGAAATGCTTTACGATTAAAACGTTTTAAAGCCCCCCTTGCAATTATTTAACCCTTTTTTATATACATTTAAAGTTTTGTTGGCTTCACTTTATATATTTGGAAATGAGATCCTTATTACAGGCATAACAACAGTAGTGGGTATTGAATAAGATAATTCTAAAATAAGGTTGTTGAGGAACTCAAACATTAGAGTACTTATCTTTGGTAGCTTACTCATACTTTTTTCTAAAAATAATACAAATAGTTTTTATCTTAGGTAACAATTTACTTTTGAAGTTCTATTCAGTATGCTTTCTGCGAATCTCGAGATGATTTTTTCGTATGCCACATAATAAGTTCTCAAAACTTATTCTTGCGTTTGTCCTGTTTTTGTTTGCGATAACAACAACGGGAGCTTACAAATGGGCGCCAGTTATAGCTAAAAATCTTGATCATCATCATGATGTGACTATCTCAGTTGAAACAGACAGTTCCAGCCAATGGTCTCTTATTCATCATGCTGAAGAGCAAGTCTTAATAGAAGATACTAAAAAT
>NZ_JAZEZK010000040.1:0-4959 GCF_037028485.1 Acinetobacter sp. 102 | reverse complement strand
GGGAACATCATCGACTCAAATCTCTATTTGCAACAGTGCCACTCACTCGCACATACCCTACTTTTTGGCCTTTCACTCTTTCACGCCCCAATTAGATAAAAATGAACAATTTCGTAAATTATAAATCTTAAATATCAAAGTTACATGTTATATATGGTTAAAAATCATTTAAATGTTACATAATTTCATGAACTTTCAGATTGTAACTTTAGGGTATGCTCTATTAATACATTTATTATTAGATCTCTCTGCTACAAAATTTTAGTTAGACCACTTAAGCAACAATAAGTTTAATAAGTTTAATAAGTTTAATAAGTTTAATAAGTTTAATAAGTTTAATAAGTTTAATAAGTTTAATAAGTTTAATAAGTTTAATAAGTTTAATAAGTTTAATAAGTTTAAACTCTAACTGCTATAATGGTATTGTTCACTAGTACACTCATTTATGAAGGATTAAAGGTAAGCATCCGGTAAAGTACCCAACACATCCATCTCTTCAGTCGCTTTTCAATAAGTACTAAATGCAAATCTCGTATGTAGATGGTTTCACCTTATGGATGGAGGACAAGCTCGGCACCACCCAAGCCCACATTCATTGCATTGCCTTACCCTGCAACGTTTAATCTATCCATTACAGCAATACTACCCTTTCACATTACTTTGCCTGATGCGAACATAGCGATTGGGCTGAAACGGAAGGTATCAGGAGCACTGACTTTGGCAGAATTACCCAAGGTGCTCACAACAAGATTCACATTGATGAGGTAATCCCCCCTAAAAATAATAGGATCTAAAAGTAGAATTTTCTCTTAAGATACAAGCAGGAGATTCTGCATGAAAACATCTAAATTTACTGACAGCCAGATCATGTCCATCTTGAAGCAAGCGGAGTCTGGCACACCTGTTGCTGCTCTTTGTCGTGAACACGGTATGAGTAATGCGACCTTCTATAAATGGCGTGCTAAATATGGCGGCATGGATACATCTTTGATGGCACGGCTGAAAGAGTTGGAAGCAGAAAATACCAGACTGAAAAAAATGTATGCTGAAGAGCGATTAAAGGCAGAAATTATTCAGGAAGCGATGTCAAAAAAGTGGTAAAGCCATCTTGTCGACGTCAGATGGCTCAACAGGCAGTGACCCAACATGCTGTTAGTATCCGTTTAGCGTGCACTGCATTTGGCATAAGTGAAACTTGCTACCGTTATCAGGCTAAACTCAGTGATGATAATGTACTCATTGCCGAACAGCTCATTGAACTTACTGAAGAAAATACCGATTGGGGCTTTGGTCTATGCTTCTCATATTTACGGCATGTTAAGAGTCACTGCTGGAATCACAAGCGGGTTTACCGCATTTACTGTGAGTTAACCTTGAACCTGCGTATTAAGCCAAGAAGAAGACTAAAACGTCATGCGCCTGAACCACTGAAAGAACCAATCCGTGAAAATCAGGTCTGGTCATTGGATTTTATGCATGATCAGCTTTCCGATGGTCGGAAGTTTCGATTACTCAACGTGATTGATGATTACCGTCGGGAAGGCTTAGCCATTGAAGCAGGGTTCTCATTACCTGCCATACGAGTTATTCGAGCACTCAATCAGTTGTTGGAATATCGGGAAAAGCCTTTAGTGATTAGATGCGACAATGGCCCTGAGTTTATCAGTCATGAATTCGTACGCTGGGCAACAGAACAGGGTATTCGTATTGAATATATTCAACCTGGTAAACCACAGCAGAATGCATATATTGAACGCTATAATCGAACCATACGTTATAGTTGGCTGAGCAAACATTTATTTGATACTTTGGATGAAGTACAAGATTATGCAACGAATTGGCTGTGGCATTATAATCATGAAAGACCACACCAAGCCAACAAAGGACGGCCACCTCTATTGGCTGCTTAACCTCTACTTTTAACTTCGGTTATTTAAGGGAGGATTACCATGAAATCTGGCTTTCTACTCAGTCCATGGATATGCGAGCAGTTACTTATACTGCACTTTCTCATGTCCTAAAAGCCTTTGACCATGTCAAATCGCAACATTGAAGTTATCTTGTTTTGGAATAAGCGTGGTCATTGTATAAAAGTGTTAATACATGATGGACTGGGTATTCAGAGCTCTACGGTTGGAACAAGCAACATTTCACTGGACTCAAACTCATCATAGTGAAACAATTACAAGCATTGATTCAGAGTTTAGCTTGACAGAGAATTTGACAATGTGCATCAAACATCATGACATCAATCCAGTCAGCCAAGCTGAATAGCCTAGATCCGTGTCTGTGCAGAAAAGGCCGCCTTCATATAAAATAACTCAAATAGAAAAATTACTACCACACTGCTGGAACCTGAGCTGAATTTAAAAATATCTATAGGGTTCACCGGGGGCTTACAGTAAATTTAACTTGGATAAAAAATATCCCCCTTAAAAAAGGGGGATATTTTTAAATTATTTATTTAATATTTCTTTTAATTCATCTGCACTATATGTCGATAAATTTTCTATAGCTGCTCGAACAATGCTTGAACGATTTATTCTTGCATTTTGCCCTTTTACAACCAGCTCATCAATTAGTTTACTAATATCTTCATTTAGAGAAAAAGTGTAACGAATAAATTTTTTTTCACTTGATTCTAAAGCCTTTACCCTCTTTTCTGCACCAGATATAAATGCATCTAACATTTTATCTTGTTCTGTAGGTTCAGTTTTTTTGTTTAGTCCAGTTAAACCAGCCATAGTTATACTCCTAAAAACTCTATTGCAATACTTTCAATTTCAGCTTTCGCTTTAGGATCACTATTTACTTCAAAAACCGAAAGCCCATTTTCATCTGCATCATCATAAACATTTCGATTTGTTGTGATTGAATTCAATGCATCAATACCAAATGATTTGCATGCCTCTTTTGCATCTAAAATTCTTTGAACTTGAGAAGGAAGAGTTGGACACTGAGTAATAATTGCTCTAGCTTTCAGATTTGGATTTACTGTTTTTGCTAATTTTAAAACTTGTTCCATATGATCTAAAGTTTTTAGATCTCTTCGTTTGGGTCTAAACGGCAATAACATATGTGTAGCTATAGTCATTGCTGAACGTAATGCTTCAGAATCCTGTCCACCTGCATCAATGATAATATCTTGGTATCTTTTGTCTAAATCTTTTAAAACTGAACGTATATTCCCTGATGCTTGTACTGATGGAATATTATTTAATTCATCGTTTTCATCTCTTTCTTTAACCCAATCTGTTGTTGTTCCTTGAGGGTCAGCATCTAATAAGAGGACGTCTCTTTGACTTTGTTGTAAGTAAACTGCAAGATTTTGAGCTAAACAGCTTTTACCAGCACCGCCTTTTTCACCACCAACTAAGATAATCATAATTTATGTAAGTTACGTAAGTTTGTTTGTATATAATTTAAAGGTGATTTATGAAGTAATCAACTATCATGAAAAAAAAAATTAAAAAAAAGTTATCCACAAAAGAATGGTCTTTTTGAATTTATATATATTTATTTAAATTTATTATTTATATCTCTGCTCAAAGCTTGACTACCAAAGGGATACAGGAAGTATATGTTGACAAATTCCTACCAATAAGTTGACTTTTTCCTGTTTCTAAGTTGACAAATTCCTACCAATAAGTTGACTTTTTCCTGTTTCTAAGTTGACAAATTCTGTGCATAAGTTGACAAATTCTTTTATTAAAAATACTTTCATTTGTGGACGTTAAGTAGTATTGTCAATATATCTATTTATAACATTTTCCTTAATATATCTCCCTATGAGTAACATAGTATATAAAGATAATAATTTGGTTGAAGCATCGTATTCACTAAATCTATCTGAGCAAAGGCTAATATTAATTGCGATCATTGCTGCTCGAGAAATTGAGAAAGAACTTACTTCGGATACTATACTTACGATTCATGCTTCTGAATACATGAAACAGTTTAATTTAGGACGTCAAGCATCCTATGAAGCGTTACAATCTGCATGTGATAATCTTTTTGAACGGCATTTGAATTATAAAGCAGTAGATCCTATAACTGGAAAAATAGGAATATACAAAAGTAGGTGGGTTTCAAAAGTTGGTTATGTTAAGGAAGAGGGATGCGTCCAACTAATTTTTGCACCAGATATTATCCCCTTATTTGTAAAACTTGAAGAAAAGTTCACAAGATATGAACTTAAACAAATCTCACCACTTACAAGCATTTATGCTATTCGCCTGTATGAGTTACTCATACGTTGGAGATCAACTGGTAAGTTATATATTTCTATAGATGAGCTTAGATCAAAACTCGGATTGATAGAAGATGAATATAAAAAGATGGGAGACTTTAAAAAAAGGGTTCTTACCGTAGCTTTAAATCAAATTAACAAATTTACGGATATTACTGTTTCTTATATACAAAAAAAGGAGGGAAGAAATATTTCAGAATTACACTTCATGTTTGAAGAAAAAGAACAAAATAAAACGAGTACAAGTGCTCATTTAGAGCCAACTTATAAATTGACAGCTAAGCAATGTATATTCTTTGCTAAAAAGCTATGTGATATTACTAACTATCCAAAATTTGGTAATGATTTCGCACATCGTGGAGAGACTCTAGAAGACTTTCAGGAAAGGATATCAAGTGATCTTCTTGATAGCGATAATGTTAGAAAGTATTTTTCTTATTTGTTAGAAGTTGGTTATGCTCCTAAATACAAGAAGTAACCCTTTAGTTAATTGTCACTTTAAACAAAAGACCACGCCCTCTCATACTAAGTTTTTAAATAAGATTGCTTTCATGTGATTTTAATATGAATTAGCATAAGTTACATAACTTATGCTGGTTAAGTAACCACCTATCCTGCCTTTATAATTTATTGCTGCAATTCTTATCACCGTTTAAATAAGTGGACAGATTCCTGACACGGAATACTATAACTGAGGTCACCTAAATAGG